>CAMKAT010000007.1 GCA_946410555.1 uncultured Caryophanales bacterium
ATAGACCCATCGATAAATAGATTATAGCATTATATTTTTTATATTTCAATAAAAAATAGATGTATAAAACATCTATTTAATTGGTACTGAAATAGTACTATTTCTAAATGTGAAGACTAAATCTACATTTGATGCTTTCATTATTTTTCTATCTACAACTATAAATGCTTTTCCATTTATATCTTTATATAATACTGTAGACTTATCTGAATAAGTATCTAATCCTACGATATAATCAATTTTAGTAAATGAATTAAAGAATTCATCCATTGTTTTAATTGATTTATAGTAATTAGACTCAGCATCTAATCCACCTTCATACTCAACTACTATCATGGTTTTATTAATTAAGTTTTCAGGCTTAACTAGTTGAGTTTTAGTTTCACATTCTTTTTCGCTTTTACAAATAACATACTTTTCACTATAAGCATCACTTATATAAGCTTTATTAATTTTAAATGATACTTTATTATCTTTATAAATATTTTCAGAGTACTCTTCACCTAGATTTAATTTTTGTCTATTGTTATCAACATCTAGGTTTATTCCTCTTGCTGCGAATTTCTCATAATCTACTGAGAAGTTATCATCAGTGTCATTAAAATCTTTAAATACATTTAAATTAAAATTATTAACATTCATTGAATCAGGTATTTCAAATATTAATATACCAGTTAAGAATTCATCAGTTGGTATTACTTTTCCAGATTCGATATATGATCCTAAATCATTAAAAGCATTTTGGAAGAATGATATTGGTCTATATGATAATCTTCCAGTTTTTAATAAAAATGTATTTGGATCATAAGTTTTTTCTAATTTAGTTAAGTTTTTCATACTTAAATTAACTATTACATATTTGTAGTTTTGTTTAAGTCTATTTCCATTCAAATCTCTAGCTGTTATATAAGTATTATTAACAGCATAATATACTCCATTTACCGTAGTAATTTGAGACTTAGCAATTGTATGTCTATCTTTATATACGTTATATCCTAAGTATATTCCTCCGATTAATATTACTATGATAGTAAATACTGATATATAGAATACATTTTCAAGGAAAACATATCTAAGTTCACGAATTGTTTTTCTTATTTTTCTTATATACTTATAATTGTTTTGACCAATTAAGACTTCGAATTCTTCTGAGTCTTTATCAGTTATTTCTAATTCTTTAATATCTTTTGAGAAGTTAAATTGTTTAATGTTAAATCCAATACTTCTTATTAATGAAACTCCAATAACGGGGATAGATAATATAAGAATAATAGTACTTATATCTCTGATAAGTCCTAATTCATCCATAGATAGTTCTACTTGGCTTAATCTTGTTAATTGATTAGATAAGTAATAGAATCCCAGGATAGTAAATAGATAATAACCTATAACTACTGAATAGAATCTTAAGTCTTTCTTTCTTACTTTAAATAACCAATAAATAAGACCAACAGCTATAAGTCCAATAAAAGCTATAAAAAAGACAGGTGATTTTGCATAATTAGCAGCACTTATATATGTAAATACATTTGATCCAATCAAACTTTTGGATAAGCCTCTGATTTGATTCGCATTATACATTATAAAGATTGATGTAAGAAATATAACTACATGAAATGCTTTAAAATGCTTAATTATAAAAGCAAATGGTTTTCTAAAAACCAAACGAACCACCTCCTTATTTATTCTTAATATAATTATATCATTTTATATTTTAAAGTCATAATAATATACTAAAAAACATAAATTTGTGATGAATAATGGAATTGCCACTCCATTGATTCTACCAACTTATTAATTTCTTTTAAGTAATTTAACGAATAAACAACTCCATTAGATAAATAGTAAACATTTGAATCGTTACTATTAATTATTGCTTGTACATTATCCGTAAGTTTAATTTTTATATCACTATCGTAATAATAGTAATATAGACTGCCATTATCAATTACATAGTTTATTTTATTATTTTCTTTAAATACTAAATCGTTATATTTAAATTGATTAATTGGTTTTTCTGTTTTAATTCCATCAAAGTAAATAGCACCTTCAGAATTGCTAGTTTTAGAAATTGATTTTTTCTTTGGATTAATAGCATATTGAACAGACTTATTTCTATCAAATAAATAGATTTCATCATTATATACACCTTGGAAATATGAATCATAGCTAATAGCATTCTTTAGTTTAATTGTTTGATATTTCTTAGTCTTAGTATTAAATATATAGATTAATTTAAATTCATTCTTTTCATCATAATTAGCAAATACAATATATTCATCTTTAGAATAACTTAGTGAGTTATCATAAGATTCTTTTTTAAGTACATTATATGTTTTATTATTTATAATATCTGTTAAACCATATCCATTCCATTCATAGTAAGTATTGGACTTATCATATATAGAGATATCCTCATATTTAGATTGAACTTCTTTCGAATCATTATAAGTAGTTTTTAAATAATATTCTTTTTTATTATTACAAATAGTCTCAGTTTCTCCGACTTTAGTATTAATACTTATACATACTATATCATCATTAATTTCTTCATTTATATTAGTAACAAGTTTTCTTTTATTAGAATATTTATGTTCTAGAACAAAATAAAAGATATATTCGTTTTTAGTAAGTTTAAATGAATAATAATCATTTTGTTTATTATACTTTTCATTAATACTATAATCATTGAAGTTATAATCAATTTCATAGTTAATTGGCTTATTTTTAAAATAGAAAAATAAACCTAAAAGAATAATAAATATACTTATTAAACGAATATATCTTTTTTTCATCTTAGCTTTCCTTTTTGTTTCTCTTTGAATATTGTTTTTTGGCTTCTTCCATAAATGTTGTAATGTATGTTTCAATCTCAGGTAATGCAGCCTTATCAATATTTGAAATAGTTATTTTTTCTTTAACTGTATCAATAATAATTGTTCCCCAAATTAATCCTGCTTGAACTGTTAAATCATTATACATATCAGGAGTAACAGTTAAGTAATTATAACCATATATTAATCCTTTATGACCAATCATAATTCTTTCAGATGTTAACGCTATGATAGCAGTATCAAATAAATGCCATTTTCCTTCATTTAATTGAGCCGCGAAAGCAAATAATAATTGTTCATTTGGATTTAAATGCTTTTCAATGATTTCTGAATGTCTTTTTAATCTCCAACAAACAGTGATTGGAAACTTCTTTTTAAAAGCTTCTACTCTTTCAAAACAAGATTCAAACATAATTACACTTCCTTCTATTTAATTATATTATATTCTCCTAATTTAGCAACTAGTTTATCTTCGCTTTGATATCCTAGTAAACAGTCTACTGTCTTACCTTTCTTAGTAATCATAGTTATAGGATAATCTAAACTATCTTCAGTAGTCTTTGCAACTCCAGTAAGAGTACACTCTGCTTTAATATCTAATTTTAATTCTTTAAACTTTTTAAATTCATTTTCTGTAAATTTTTCTTTTTCAACATAATAAATGTCTACATTTTTATTAATAACAACATTATTAAATATTGGTTTATACATAGTACAATAATTACATTTGTTTTGACCAAGTACAAATACTGTATATTTATTACTATTAATCTTTGAAATAAGATCATCAATCTTAGTAACAGTAGTATATTTTATTTCGCTTTCTAATAAAGTACCATAAAAATATTTAGAAATCATATTATTTAATTCAGTTTCATTATAGTCTTTACTACCTGACCATACTGGTTTTGATTTATAAATTAAAACAAATCCTTCTTCTTCGATTGAATTTACTGAATTATCATTTAAGTATTCATTTACTGTATCTATAACATAATCACTTACTAAATATAAATCAAAGTCATAAGTATTATTTAAGTTTTTAAATTTTTTATTTATTGTTTTATCAGCTTTACCCATATAAACAATACCTTCTTCAAGAGATTTTATATCTTCAAAACTGATTTCTTTATAAGATGGTTTATTTATAGTTCTAAATCCAACAACAAGTAAAAGTATTCCGATTATACTTGCTACTAAAATTACAAATATATTATTTTTCATAAATCCTCCATATAAAATATAATAACATAAAAATAAAAAAAGAGAGTTTAAAACTCTCTAAAAACTATTCAAAAGTATCTATATCCTCATTTGGAACATTAGTAATTTGCGTAGCTTGAACTGTTTGAGTATTTTGTGTAACCGGTACAGTTTCTTTTTGATATGGAACTGTAGGTCTAGATTGAGTTGAAATACCTTGTTCAAAAGCTCTTAATTCATTAAAGAATCTTTCTTGTTCTAAATCTTTATATCCTTCGTGTAATACTTGTAATACTTCTGTTTGATTAAAACCTACGATTTCATTTGGAGTAATAAATCCTTCTGGATAAACAACACCCATATAGTCTACATTTTTTCCTGATGGATCTACACCATAATAACCAATAAGCATTACTTTCTTTCCTTCACCTTTAAGTAATACAACAGAACCTATAGATAAATATTGATTATACATATTACACCTCTTTCAATAATAATTATATTAAAAGGTATTTATTTTTACAATAGATTAAACGCAAGTATATCCACCATCAACTGGTAAAATAACTCCGGTTACATAACTAGATTCTTCAGCACCTAAGAATATAGCGGCTGAATTTAATTCTCCTTCTTTACCATATCTACCAACTGGTACAGTTGATTGCATGTATTGAGTAAACTCAGCTGTTATTAATGTTTCATGAGTTAGCTCAGTATCAAAGTAACCAGGACAAATTGCATTAACGGTAATTCCTTCCTTAGCTAACTCTGAAGCAGCTGCCCTAGTGAAGTTAATAACTCCACCTTTAGAAGTATGATATGCAATTGTACCCATTGCCATATTTCCAACCATTCCATACATTGAAGCAATATTAATTATTCTTCCATAATGATTTTTCTTCATTATATTTCCAAAAGCACGTGTTACATAGAATACTGAATTCATATCTGTATCGATTGTGAAATCCCATTCTTCATCAGTCATATCTAATACTCCAGCATTCTTAGCTGAACCTGCACAGTTAACTAAAACATCAACTTTTCCGAAATGTGCTTCAGCTTCCTTTGCAGCAGCATTGACTTCTTCAACATTAGTAACATCACATTTTAATGGTAAACAATCAACGCCCATTGCTTTAATTTCATTAGATAATTCCTCTAATTTTTCTAGACGTCTTGCTAGAATTACTAATGATGCTCCTTGTTTAGCATAAGCTCTTGCCATTTGTTTCCCCAAACCAGATGAAGCACCGCTTACTACTACCACTCTTCCATTATAATTGAACATAAAAATCATCTCCTTATATTCATATTAGCATACAAGTTATCAACTATTTTTTTAAACATTAAAAAAAATACTACTCTTTACGTAGTATTTTCATTTTTTTATTATCATTATCCCAATTTTCTATTACTCTAGCTTCACAATTTTTCATATGCTTAGTTTGAGAATACCATTCGGGGGAATAATTAAATACATTCATTTCAACTGTTTTTAAAGTAGTACCATGACTAACTAAAAGTATATTTTCATAATCATTATAATACTTTTTTAATTCTTCAAGGAACATTCTAGTTCTTATTGCTACATCCATCGGAGACTCACCCATAGGGTATTTAACATAAAATTTTCCTTCATTTTTATAAAATCTTGTAGTGTATTCAAAATAATCTGGATACATTTTTTTATTATCTTGAAGAAAGTTATCACTAAATAGTCCATATTGATGTTCAATAAGTAAGTAGTCTTCTTTTCTTATTTTTATATCAAGAATTTCATTAATGATATCACTAGTTTCTCTTGTTCTTAAATATGGACTATTAAACATAATACTTGAGTCTTTATCTAATTTGTTTTCTTCAAAGTAATCATTTAAGATTATACCTATCTCAGTTGCTTGTTCTTTTCCTTTTTCAGTTAAATAAACTTTATGATCAGGTAATTTAAGTTTATAGTTTTCATATGTGTTTTGCATGGATTCACCATGGCGAACTAAAAATAAATTTTTCATAATTAAATATACCTTATGTTTTTGTAGACTTTTACATTATTTGTTTTCTTTAAAAATGTTCTTTTCTTAACATCGTCATAATCTTTAGCTACATTGAATCCACTTTGTTCAATCTTAAAATGATTCATTAACAATTCATTATATCTTTCGTAATCTTCAATTAATCTTTTTTCTTCATCATTTGGAATAATATGATCTCTTAAATGTTCAATTTCTTTTTTAAGCTTTTCAATTTTTTCGTGATGATTATAGTTAGTTATATTATCTTTATAAGAACTAAATGATTTTTTATATTCTTCATCTAATTCTTTTGATAATTTTTCATCTAAGTAATCATTATATTCAGGATCATAAACCACATTATAAAAGTTTACTTCACCAAATCTTAAATTATCATAACTATAATCTTGATAAAAATCATATAATTTATATTTATCTATATATATCTTTATATTATTAGATTGATCATCAATTCTCAAAGTAGAATCATTTAAAAAATAATTATATGTATATTGATATATATTATATGAAACTATATCTATAAATAAGGAGGTATTTTTAAATAAAAGTAAATCTAATGTATCTTGAGGCACTTCAAGTGCAGATGTCTCTAAATTAATTAAACTCATCATATAATCATATGTTGGCTTACCTATGTTATTCTTAAACTTATTTAATTCAAAAATAAGCTCATTTCTTGTTTTGATGTTCATTACTTTTTCTTGATTGTTAATTTCTCTCATAAAATCCCCTACCTTCTTATATTATATTTATAGTATAACAAATTTTTTATCTTTAATGACAAAAATTATACTAAATAACAATAAAAAATAGTGCTATCTTTTAGCACTATTTTTATAATTAACACTATCTATTATTCTTTTGATTAAACTTTTTTCTTTAGTTTTGCAAATATCATTATAAATAATTTCATTAACTGAACAATCTAATTCATCAGGTAGATTTAACTCTAGGTTACCACTTCTATAATTATGAATAGCAACTAAATCTTTGAATTGATGCCAAGTTCTTCTGTGTTGTCTAATTAAATCATAGTTATTATCTTGTTCTTGCTCACTTAAATTATTATAGGTTTCAAATAATAATTGATTTTCTAAGAATTTCATTTGAGCTAATCTTTCAAGATCTTCTTCATTTAAATATTTGATTTCACCATAGTCTATAATCCAATCTATGTTTCTAAAGAATTCTACTTCTTCAGGTAAATCAAATTCTGCGAAATTATATCTATTTGAATCATCAATCACGATATAACCTTCTCCTAAACCTTTTCTCACTAAGTCTGATGAACCTACTTCACATAATTGAGGTAAGTTAATTAAATCATTATAATGTACATAAACTTTCCCATTTTTGAAATATTTCATATAAACCCCCATACTTCCTTGGGTGATACTATAGCACAATTGAATATTTAATGCAAATTTAGGAAATTCTATAGTGAGCTACGATATCATTACGAGTTTCTAAGATATCTTCTTCATAATCTGATTGAACATCAGTATGATGTATTAAGTAAGGCACTCCTTTATCATTTCTTTTATCTGAAATAACACCTATATGTTTTTCAAATACTATGATATCTCCACCTTGCCATTCATCAATATCATATAAATCATTAGTTAAAGTAACAAAATATTGTTTCATATAAACATTCAAGTTACTTACTCTTCTAAAGTCTATATTTTTATCAATTTCATCAATATCATATTTACTTCGATACTTTCTTACATCTTCATCTAGTAATTCTCTGATATCATAACCAGCATCTTTAAGACCAAAAGCTATAACATCAGTACATACTCTATACTTATCATCTGGATAACCAAATTCATAGTATTTGCTCTTATATATAGGTTTAGTAGCTATATATGCTCTAACATTTTGGAAAAAATCAGTTTGATCATCAATTCCATCTTTATCTTTATCCACTTTGCTTTTATAAGTTTGGATTTGAAAATCCTCGTTTTTATATTTTTTCTCATCTTTTTTATGAGGTATTATATTAAATAGATATAAAAGCACAATAATTGAAAGTATACATATAACACTCATAATAAATAGTATTATTATTCTTTTCATACTTACTCCTTATTTAATTCCTTAAGTATGTATATCCCATGAGTTGTTATTTTTATTAATGGAAGAATGTTTAAGTTTCTTAATTCTTCGATAGTCTTAGGTTTGGTTTCTATTAGTCTATCTAATTCTTCATTAGAAAATATATATTGTGTTGGTATATTAAGTTCTTTAGCTCTTTTCATTCTAAAGTTTATCATCCTAAGTTTTAATTGATCGTTCATATTATTTCCAATTCTTAAAGTTGGGTTTTAATCCAAGTCTTTTTATTCGACTTTGTTTTCTAGATTCATTAACTTCGATATCTCTGATATTATCTAGAGCAATTTCAAAATACTTAGTTGCTAGTTTATCATTAATATTAGGATGATTTTCTTTTATCTTATTATATATAGCATGTGCAAGATCTAAATCTACTACATAATCTTTAATTAAATCATATTCAAAACTTTGGTCACAAAAGCTTTCAGCCATAACGTTTTCATCTACAGATCTTAAGAATTTAGATTTACTTAATGCTTTTTCATTCATTCCGCATTTAATACAACCTACACTGTAATAGTTTCTTCCTGTTGATTGATCTTTCTTCTTTTCAGTCATGACTGCTAAATGATTACAATTATTATATTCATTTAATTTTATTTCTCGATATGTCTCATAAAGATCATCCATTACATTATCTAATTCTCTATTTAATCTTTTATAATCCATAACGTTACTATCCCGTTCAAGTTGCTTAATTCTTAAAGCAAGTTTTTCTTGTGTCTTTTTTAATGATTCATATTTATCACTTAATTCACTCATAACGTCCTCCATAATTTCATTATACTATTAAACTATTATTTTTTGATAAATTTTATTAAATATGTTACACTATTGCGAACCGGAGGAAAAAAATTATGAATAAAAAAGAATTAAATAATTTAATTAAAAGATACAAAAACGACATGTCATGTGGTGATTTAAGACATATAGATGATTTAATTGCTGCGTTAGTTATAGATGATTTAACATATTTAAATGATTCAATATTAGTACAATATGGTATAAGTAATATATCTTTAGGATTATTATTAGGTGTAAAAGAAGATAAAAAATATAAAGTTCCTTCAAAAGATGAAGTAAGAACTTTAAAAAACAAATACGAAAGAAACATAAAGTTAAAATTATATAACTATACTAAACAAGAAGATGTAGCTGCTAATACATGGATCGATATGATGTTAACTACAGGAATGATATCTGAAAATGAAAAGATTATTCCTAGTGAATATGTATTAGGTAATTATGTTAAAGATTATCAATTATCTCAACTATTACCAATTGAACATAAAAAGTCTACTGGAACTTCAAAAGAATACATTATTTCTGGTAAAGGGTATAGTATTCAGGATTCAGTAAATAAAATATTAGATTTAAAGAAAAAATAATTCAGGAATTAATCCTGAATTTTTTTATTAATATATTTTAATGTTTTATTTGGTTCTTTAGTTTTAATGCTTCCATCTTTTTTAGATTGATAGAAACTAGGTAAATCTTCATAGGTATTTACATTAATAGTTCCAATATAATCAATATTATCGTAATAATCCACTTTAGGATCTATATTTAAAAAATACTCTGTTACTTCTCTAGCCTTTTCTTTTGATTCGAATTCATAAGGAAGATTAAATAAATACTTACTTCCATTTATATTACAAGTTATAAATGATAACTTACCAGTATAAGTATAATATTCATTATTAAACTCTATTACATCTATATTTAAGTCTTTAGAAGCTTCATGAATACTATATCCATTAGATATTTTATTATATTCACTTAAATAATAAATAGGATTTGTAATTGCATATAATCCATCAGATATAGGTTGCTTATAATTATTATAAGAAGATGCTTCATCTAAATGAATTTCTTTAATTCCATCTCCGTTAGTATCACTAAAGCAATTCTCTAATATATATTTTGAATTATCTATATTAATATCATCATGAGTATAATGATTAAATATACCAGCCATTCCCTCAAGAACAATAATCCATGCTATTAAACGAGTTTTACCTATCATCTTTTCAACACTCTTGATTTCTTTGTTAACTAGTAATTCCCAAGGTTCTTCTTCTGAACCACCTTTTCCATTCTTATGACTTTTAGCATATTCTTTTAAATCAATACCTTTATAAGTTAATATTGTATCTTTATGTTTATAGTATAAAGAATATAATTTAAATAAAATATCATAGTTATACTCATCTACAAAAATATCACTATCAAAGTTAATTACTTCTCTTACATCTAACTTTTTATAATTCTTCATAATTAACACCCCTGTTTAGATGTATTATATAGATTACTATATTAAAGTCAATAAAAAAGAACCTTAAAGGTTCTTATTATTTATCTATGCTTAAATCCTTGTTCTTCTTGAATATCTTGTGATTGAGTTGTTGACCCAGAGCCTTCAATTATTGTTCTCATATTAGCTTTTAACCATGCTAATTGATCATCTACTACTTGATTATCATTATTGATACTATTATTTAATTCTGAATTATCGATAATACTATTATTATAATCATTGTCATCAAGATCAAAGAATCTACTACTAAGTTCTTTCTTTACGTCCTCTAAAACACTTTCCTTGGTTACATTAAGACCTTCGGAGTTAAAACCTCTAATTGCAGATTCAAGCATTCCTTCAAATAATAAGGGATGATTAGTTTTCATATCAGCTAATCTTCTAATAGATGATCTGTATCTTGTCATAACATTATTTTGATGTTCTTTATACAATTGTTCAGGACTATTTCCTAATTCCATTCCTTTTTTACTAAAACCTTCTAAATTCATAATTATCACATCCTATTTAATCTAATAATAACATATCTGGTTTTATTTACTTTAAATGTATTTTTATTTTACATTTAATATTCAATAAAAAATCAATCCTAAATTAAGGATTGATATCTATATAAATGAACTTAAGTTCAATAATAATCAATGGTGGAGCCGGGGAGATTTGAACTCCCGTCCAAATTACTCATATATTAGCTTCTACAAGTTTAGTTAGAAATAAAGTTTCATAAATCCAAAAGTATCTAACAAACTAAGATTTACTATTCCTAATAAAATTCATTACTACAACTTAGGACGAGAAGTAATAATATATTCCGTATATATGAACCCATAAAATAACTACGGAAGATTATCCTATGAGCACTCCATCACAATCTGTATGTGAAGGCTTTCGACTAGGCGAAAGCTAAAGTCATATTACTGTTATTGTCAGTTAATTTTAATTGTTGGTAATTAGGTTACCGACCACTTGCAACTAATACAGGACTGTAATCTGTCGAAACCAATTACGACCCCATATGTGAATAAATAATAACATAAAAATAGTCATTTAGCAAATGACTATTTATTAGTTTCAATATCGATTATCTTTTCACCTTCGGAAGTATAAAGATATTTTTCTCTAGCATATTTAGCTACATACTCAGGGTCTTGAAGTTTGTTTACTTGTCCAGATAAATCATATTCTTGATCTACAAGACGCTCATACTTCTCATTTAACTCTTGAACTTTTTGCTCATTATGATAGATTTGGGTCCAAATATTAAAGCATGAAAAACCAAGCATTGCTAAAATGCCTACGATTAAGAAAAGATAAAAGGTAATTCTTAATTTATATTTCTTCACCATGCTCACCCACTTTAAATATAATATACCCTATAATAATGTACATTAGTATTTATACAATTTAAAGCAAGTTGACATTAATTTGTACAAAAAAAGATGGTTTAAAACCATCTTATTCTTCTTCAGCTTTTGCTAATTCTTTTTTATATTCTTCGATAATAGCGTCACTGAACATTTGACGAGCTTCTTGGTTGATTGGATGAGCTATATCTTTATATTCTCCTTCTCCAATTTGTTTGCTTGGCATAGCCAAGAATAAACCATTGTCTCCTTCTAGGATTCTGATGTCATGTACAGCAAACATATCATCTAATGTTACTGATGCAAAACCTCTCATCTTAGAATTTTCCTTTTCAACTACACGCACTCTTACGTTTGTTATTTTCATCGAGCCTCACCTTTCCTATATATTTATACTTTCATTATAGATTAAAAGGTTTTAAAAAGCAATTAAAATAGTTTATTACATAAATCTACAAAAATTGTATAATCTAATTCTTCTGCTCTATGAGTAATATCTAATTTATAATCACTTAATATTTCATTAACTTTGTCTAAATCGTAATTTCTTAAGTTATTTCTTAAGTTTTTACGTTTAAATTGAAAAGAATCTCTAACTAGTCTATCAAACTTCTTCATATCTACTTGTTTTCTTTCAACTTTTTGATTTAAAGAAATTACAACAGAATCTACATTTGGTGATGGATTAAAACATTTTCTTCCTACGATAAACTCTTGTTTAATATTAAAGTAATAATTTAAGAATACTGTTATTGAACCATATTCTCTAGTATTTGGTTTAGAAGCAAAACGTTCTCCAACTTCTTTTTGAACCATAAATACCATTTTCTTAACATTAACTTCTTCTTTAATAATCTTTTCGATAATAGGAGTAGTAATGTAATATGGTAAATTACCTACGATATATAGATTCTTATACTCTATATCTTTAATATCTTCTTGAATATTAGCGGTTAGGAAATCTTTATAAACAATCTTTGTCTTTTCATTTTCTAATGGTAAAAGATATTCTTTTGTATCCTCATCAATTTCATAACATATAAGTTTAGCGTTCTTTTTTACTAATCTTTTAGTTAATGCACCTGCACCTGGACCTATTTCAATAATTAAGTCATCGGAATCAGCATTGATTAGGTCTACGATTCTTTGTGTTTTATCTTTATCAATTAAAAAGTTTTGTCCAAATTTCTTTTTAAAATTAAAATTCTTATTCATTTATATCACCTATATTAAATAATTTATTAATATTGTTTTCAGTTTGTTTAGAAACTTCTTCGATAGAAATACCTTTTAGATTAGCTAGGAAATTCGCAATCAAAGGAATATTCGCTGGTTCATTAGTTTCTCCCCTTTTTGGAGTTGGTGCTAAGAATGGAGAGTCAGTTTCTAAAAGTAATCTATCTAATGGTAGTTTTACTATTACATCTTTAATGTTAGCATTCTTAAATGTTAATACTCCACCAACACCTATATAGTACCCAAGTTTTAAATAGATTTCTGCAGTTTCTAAAGATCCTGAGAAACAATGAATGTATCCGATAACCTCAGGATACTCTTTTAAGATATCAATAGTATCTTTAGTAGCTTCTCTTGAATGGATTATTACTGGTCTTTTATACTTTTTAGCAAGTTCCATTTGATGTCTTAACATTTCATGTTGTTTTTCCTTTGTTTCTTTAGTCCAATAATAATCTAGTCCAATTTCTCCGATTGCAATAAATTTAGGATTATCCTTATTAGCCTCTACAATTCTATCTAATTCCGATAAATCCTCATCAACATTTTCAGGATGAACTCCTAAACAGCAATATACATTATCATATTTACTAGATATCTCTATTACTTCATAACAAGAAGATATAGAATCTGCATCTATAATAATTCTATTAACATTATTATCTTTAGCATTTTTTATAACACTTTCTATATCATCATAAAATTCTTTAGTTATATGTGCATGACTATCAGTAAACATGTATTTCACCTCGCAAGTAGTATAACATAAAAAAACATCTCTAAAAAGAGATGTTATTTTGTAGTGTCAATTCTAGCAAATAAGATTTCAGGACTATTTAATTTAGTTCCTGATACAAATTTACCAAATTCTTTAGTAGATTCATAATCTTTGATATCAGTATTTATTTGAGCAAAGATCTTTTCAGCAGTCTCAGGTAAGAAAGCTTGTAAGTATACAGCACATACTCTGATTGCTTCGATTAAGTTATAAAGAACAGTATTTAATCTATCTAACTTAGTTTCATCTTTTGCTAAAGCCCAAGGCATAGTAATATCGATATATTTATTAGCTGCTCTTAGAACTTCAAAGATGTCATCAATAGAATCAGCAATTCTTAATTTATCCATATGATTCTTAACTTTTTCATTTAAACCTTCACATAGAGAAATAAGTTCATTATCTTCTTCATCTACTTTAACATTAGTATTAGTTACAATACCATCAAAGTATTTATTTGACATTGAAATAGTTCTATTAACTAAATTTCCTAAGATATTAGCTAAGTCTGAATTAATTCTTTCAACTAATAGATCTTCAGAGAATACTCCATCAGCTGCAAAAGGTATTTCATGTAAGAAGAAATATCTTAAAGCATCTACACTATATTTATTAGCAATATCATCAGCATAAACTACATTACCCTTAGACTTACTCATCTTACCATCGCTCATAATTAACCAAGGATGTCCAAATACTTGTTTTGGCATTGGTAAATCTAAACTAAATAAGAAGCATGGCCAATAAATAGTATGGAATCTAATAATATCCTTACCAATTAAATGTAAGTCTGCAGGCCATTTCTTTTTGAATTCTTCAGTTTCATTTCCATCTACATCATAACCAATGTTAGTAATATAATTAGTTAATGCATCTAACCAAACATATACAACATGTTTAGGGTCAAAATCTACTGGAATTCCCCAGCTAAATGCAGTACGAGATACACATAAATCTTGTAATCCTGGTTTGATGAAGTTATTTAACATTTCATTCTTTCTTGCTTCTGGTTGAATAAAGTCTGGATGTGATTCAATGAATTCCTCTAATTGTTTTTGATATTTAGATAGTTTAAAGAAGTATGATTCTTCACTCTTCTTTTCTACATCTCTACCACAATCAGGACATTTACCATCAACTAATTGAGATTCAGTCCAGAATGATTCACAAGGAGTACAATACCATCCTTCGTATTTACCTAGATAGATATCTCCTTTATCGTACATTTTCTTAAAGATATGTTGAACAACTTCTTCATGATGTTTATCTGTAGTTCTTACAAACTTATCATATGAAGTATTCATTAAATCCCAAATGTTTTTGATTTCACCTGCAACTCCATCAACGAATTCTTGAGGTGTTACTCCAGCTTCTTTTGCTTTTAATTCGATTTTTTCACCATGTTCATCAGTACCAGTTTGTAGATAAACATCGTATCCTTCAAGTCTTTTATTTCTAGCAATTGCATCAGCAAGTACGATTTCATATGTATTTCCAATATGAGGTTTACCTGATGTATAAGCGATTGCTGTAGAAATATAATATTTTTCCTTTTCCATCTTTTTACCTTCTTTCTAATAAAAAAAGTCATGAACTAAGGTTTAAGGACGAGTGTATTACCCGCGGTACCACCTTAATTCATGACTTATCATGCAACTTTAAATTTATAACGTAATTACCCGATTTAAACTCCAGAGCCATGTTCATAAATACTCCCTATTCCTTTTCACCAACCAGGAACTCTCTACGCGTCTTGTATTTACTACTCTTTCCTTCGCCGTTTAACACTTGTTAATATATCATATTATTTTATTTTTAACAATTATTTTTTTCTAGCATTAAATTTGAATTTATTTTTAAAATGATTTTGTTCTATTTCTTTAATTGTTTCTATGTCTCTTATATCAAAATAGATATCATCATTATATTTATCAAATTCAGTATCATTACAGTATTCATTTTGTAATAATGCGTATTTAACTATTTCTAATAAATTAGGATTTTTTAAATTACTTTTGTATGCATTAGCAAATACATTTCCTGTCTTTGGATTATAAGTGAAATTAACATAAGCTACTGGTTCACCATTATCTAAAACATATATGTTTGCATATTTATATTCCATATATATCCCTCCATACGGACATATATATTAGCACTTTATTATCAAATATACAAGTTAATCATCAATAGTAACTGATGCTAATAAATTAATTAAATAATCATATGAAATATTATCTTTATCAAATATAAAATGATATTTATGTTCATTTATAAAAACATATGCATTTATTTCACCTTGATATTTATAAATAAATCCGTGTTTTTTATTACCATTAACTAAAAATATTTCTTCATAATGAGGAACATATTTATAAATGTTTTTAACTAATCTTAATGCATCTCTTTTTTTAGAAGTTGTAGTTAAGAAAGATATTTTATTATTTTTTATTGAATCTAAGTTAGAAATAGTATATTGATACATTCTATAATTATCATTTTCTTCTTCTTTTATTTTAAAGTTAAATGATATATCATCTTTATCTTTAACCGACCATCCATCATTTTCTTTCATTATCGATTCAAAATTATTAGCTATTGAAAGATTATCTAAAATATAAATAGCTTTTGATATTCTAACGTCTGGGAAAACTCTTTCATTTAATAATGTACCATTTTTTGTTAAATGAATTGCATTATCTCTATATTTAATATAACTATTATAAAGTAAAAATGTATAAACCAAATAAACACATAATAGTATTAATAATACATATGATATTTTTACCCATTTCTTTACTTTCATAGTATCACCTTAATTAAATTATATATAAAAACAAAAGAAATTGGAATAATCCAATTTCTAATCAATCATATCTTTAATTTTAGTTAAAAGATCTACGATATAATAAACAAAATGTTTATCTAAATTTAAAAGTGGTAAAGCTATATTAATTTTCTTGTTAAAATAACTTAATCTAAACTTAGGATGAATATTATATGTAACTAAGAATAATTTTTCTCCATCCATCTTGTTAGATACATCTTCTGGAAGTTCTATCTTTAATGTATTATTTCTATTTTCAACATTAGTTATATGTAACTCTTGAGCAAGCTTTTCAAACCACTCTTCATACATATATACTTCCATATCTTTATCAATCTTACCAAATCTATCTTCGATTTCTTGTCTGATTTGATCTAGAGATTCTTTATCTTTAATCTCATTAATCATTTTATGAATATCAATCTTGATATTTTCATCACTAACATACTCATCTTTAATATGATTTGTTACTTCAATTAATGGATTTTGATCTTCATCTTCTTCGACTTCTTCACCATTTAGTTTCTTAAGTTCATTATTAAGCATTTGAGTATATAACTCTAAACCTATTGCATCAATAAATCCAGCTTGTTCAGAACCTAACATATCTCCGGCACCACGAATTGATAAATCTCTCATTGCAATCTTATAACCACTACCTAATTCAGTAAAGTCTTTGATTGATTCAAGTCTTTTTCTAGCAGTTTCAGTTAATATCTTAGATGGTTTATACATTAGATATGCATAGGCAATTTTGTTTGATCTACCTACACGACCCCTTAGTTGGTATAGTTGAGATAAACCAAATGTATCCGAATCTAATACAATTAAAGTATTAACATTAGGGATATCTATACCAGTTTCTATGATAGTAGTACAAATCATAATATCATACTTACCATCCACAAAATCAGATACTACATCTTCAAGTTCGTACTTATTCATCTTTCCGTGAGCTACAACTACACGAGCTTCAGGAACTAATGATTTTATCTTCGTTCTAATATCTTCGATTGATTGAACTTTATTATAAAGTAGGAATACTTGTCCACCACGAGTTAACTCTTTATAGATAGCATCTTTTATAATCATATCATTTTCTTCGATAACATATGTTTGAACCGGATATCTATTTACCGGTGGTGTATCTATGATAGAAAGATCTCTTAAACCTGACATAGCCATCTTTAATGTTCTAGGTATTGGTGTTGCACTTAGTGTTAAAACATTAACATCATTTTTAATCTTTTTAATTTTTTCTTTTTGAGAAACACCAAATCTTTGTTCTTCATCGATAATTAATAATCCTAAATTCTTATAACTTATCTCAGGATTCAATAGTTTATGTGTACCAAACACGATATCTATTGTTCCTTCTTTAAGTCCTTTGATAATTCTATTAGTTTCTTTTACAGATGTGAATCTATTAAGAAGTGCTATATTAATTGGGAATTCTTTAAATCTTTCTTGAGCACTTTTGAATTGTTGTCTAGATAATAGTGTTGTTGGACAAAGGTATGCAACTTGGAATCCGTTCATAACTGCTTTAAACATTCCTCTGAATGCAACTTCAGTTTTACCAAATCCAACATCACCACAAAGAAGTCTATCCATAGGTCTCTTTTTAATTAAATCTGTATCTATTTCTTTGATACACTTTAACTGATCGTTAGTCTCAGTAAATACAAATTGATTATCAAATATAACTTCTTCTGGGTATGTATCAAAGATTGGTCCTTCGATTTGAGAACGAGCTGCATATAATTTAATTAATTCATCACTAATATCATGAATTCTATTTCTAGCTTTAAGTTTAGTTTTTGCCCATTGAGCAGAATTCAATTTATTAATCGTTGGTTTATGACCATCAGCTTCATTATATTTATAAATTGAAGTAATCTTTTCTACTGGAATATATACTTTATCATTACCAGCATAATTGATTAAGATATAATCTCTTACCATACCTTGTTTTTCAATAGGTACTATTCCACCATAAATACCAATACCATGTTGGCTATGAACAACATAATCACCAGGTCTGATATCATTGAAACTTTTAACCTTTGTACCCATCTTATAGTTATTTTTATATACACTAGTAATTCTTTCATCACTAATATCATATTCTGAGATAACACAATAATCTTTAAAGATGAATCCTTCATTAATCTTTTTATTTATTATATTTATCTTATTTTCTATGATTGAACCTATATTAACATCATTAAATAAATGTGAGACCTTTTCAATTTGATTTTCTTTAGATAAACAAATAACTACAGTTTTATTTTGTTTATTAACAAAATCTACGAATGCATCAAAATCACCTTTGAATTTAATAATAGGTTGTGATTCATAAGATTCATCATTCTTTAAATTATTAATAGTATCTAAATTTATATATTCATTAATTTTTATATCATCAAATGAATACATGTATTTAGTAGTAACATCCAATTCTTTAGATTCATTATATTCTTTGATATCATCACTTAGTTTTTCTAAACCTAATTCTATTTGATTTCTATTAACAAAGAAAACAAATGGATTATCTAAGTAATCATATATAGATGATTTTTCTTCAGTTTCTATTTCATCAACAGGAAGAATAATAAATGAATCTAAATTTCCAGTTGATAATTGAGTATTTTCATTAAAAAATCTAATTGAATCAATATCATCTCCAAAGAATTCTATTCTAATTGGGTGATCACTATCAATTGGGAAGATATCTATAATATATCCACGAACCGCATATTCACCAGTTGCTGATACGATTGAATCTCTTTTATAACCAAAAGAATCTAGTTTTTCTAATAGTTCTTCCCTAGTAAATGAATCATTAACATGAAGTTTTAATTGATATTCATGCTTATTCTTATTACTTGGTAAATAATGTAAATATCCAGTTAAGTTAGTAATAACTATTTTGTTTCCTTTTTTTATTTCTTCAAGTGTTTCTAGTCTTTTTACCTTTAAATCTGGTGATTGAGCAATAGCAACACTTGATAAAAAATCATCCATCGGAAAAAGACATACTTTATCATTGTATGTTTTTAATTTTTGATAAATCATATTAGAGTCAAACAATGAATTCGTAACAATAAGAGTATTCTTTTTAAATCTCTCAAAGTATTCATTGAAATACAAAATGGCTAACTCTTCAGTTAACCCACTTATATTACTATGACTTTTATAGTTAAAATATTTGCTAACAAAGTCCATTTTTAACCTCTTTTATTAAAGTCTACCATTAAAACTTCAATCTTGTCATATTCAAAGTTTTCAATTAAATCTATAATTTTAGAATAATTTGATTCAATTAATTCTAATTCCGATTTTCCAAACTTACCAAGAACATAATCTTTAGTATCTATTGATCTATCATGTGATACACCAACTTTTATTCTTGCGAATTCATCTGTATGAACATTTGCAATTATATCTTTAATACCATTGTGTCCTCCGGCAGAAGACTTAGCTTTAAGTCTAACTTGACCTAGTTTTAAATCTAAATCATCTTGAATAACTAATAAATCTTTAAAATCAATTTTATAGAACTTCATGAATGAAGCAACTACTCCACCTGATAAGTTCATATATGATTGAGGTTTTAAAAATATATACTTTTCTCCATTAATACTTGTTTCATAGTATTCTCCATTAAATTTCTTAGACCATTTAACATTACCTAAGTATTTGTCTAGAACCATAAAACCAATATTATGTCTTGTTTTTTCATATTCTTTTCCTGGATTTCCTAATCCAACGATTAGTTTCATTTTTACCCCTCCTAGAAAATATTCTTATAACTTTTATGTGCCTTTATATAAATAGGCTTTGTTATTTTAACATAATTTTCGCCATTGTAAACAGATTCTACTAAAATTGAAGTACATTCTGAGTTTTCATCATTATATATAGGTACTAATCTTTTTACTCCAAAATTGTATTTATTTAATAAAACAATAATATCCGCAAGTCTAAAATCTTTATGTACTAAATAGAATGTACAATTATAATTAATGTTCTTAGAAGCAATAGATATTATATCTTCTAAAGTAATTGTTAATTCATGTCTAGCTATAGCTTTAATATTATTATCATTAATATTTATATCTGGATTAGTCTTAAAGTATGGAGGATTACATGTAATATAATCAAATTTTGTATTGTTAGTATATTTACTTATATTTTTTACATCATCGTTAATAAATTCTATGTTATTAACATTATTTATCTCAATACTCTTTTTACCTAATTCATATATTTCTTTTTGAAGTTCTATTGCTGTTATTTCTAAATTTTTATTCTTTGCATTTAAGATAAGTGGTACTGATGCATTACCTGAACACATATCTAAAAGCTTATATTTATTCTTTTTAAATTTAACTATCTCGGCTAAAAGGATAGAATCTATAGAAAACTTAAAATAATCTTCATTTTGATAAATCTTATAGCCATAATCAAATAAATCATTTAAAACTTCTTTATTTTTCATCTTTATATTCAGTTGAATCATATTCAAATTGTTTATCATCAATTTCTACAGTAAACTTTTTATTTAATACATCTAATGAAACAACTTTACCTTTTCCATCTTTAGTTTTAATAATTGTACCTTGTTTTGGAAGTTTGCATCTATGATCAGTATATACATTATCCTCATATGCAAGACAACATAATAATCTTCCACATGAACCATTTATTTTAGTAGGATTTAAGACTAAATTTTGATTTTTAGCCATGTTAATTGAAATAGCTTCCATATTATTTAAGAAAGAAGTACAGCATAAAGGTCTACCACAAGGACCTAAACCACCGATATTCTTTGCTTTATCTCTTACTCCAATTTGATGAAGTTCAATTCTAGTTTTATATTTAGCAGCTATTTCTTTAACTAATTCTCTAAAATCTACCCTTTGATCAGCTAAGAAGTTAAAAGTTAATTGTTTTTTATCTAAAGTATAAGCTGCATCATAGAAAGTCATATCTAACTTTTCTTTTTCAACTTTATCTTTAACAAATTTTAATGCTTCCTTAGCATCTTTAAGATTTTTCTCATATTGTTTAACATCTTTGTCTAAAGCAATACGTAATACTTCTTTCATAGTATTAATATCTAAGTTATTAGCTTTCATATTAACATTAACAACTTTACCTAATTGTTCACCTTTTTCAGTATCTACGACTACTAAATCATCAGACTTTAATTCTAAATCGTTATTCTTAAAGCAATATATCTTGCTATTACCTTTAAACTTAATACCCACTATATTCATAAAATCACTCCCAAATTACTGCCAATCTAGTTAAAGTTAAATCTCTATTAGTATTATTACTTATAAGATTTATAATCATGTTTATATTATTTATTTTCTTAACTAAATTATATTCATCATCATCTTGTATTAGATTAATTATTTGTTCAGTAAATTCAAGTTCATTATAACAACTATGTAATCTATTTTCAAACTTAATAGTATATATCTTCAATACAAGTTTAAATATCTCTAAGATATCATTTCTTTCCTTCTTAGAAATATCTTTTAAATATTTTAATAATTGATACTTTTCTAAGTTTTCTAAATTATAAACTATTTGTACAGCATCTAAATAATATTTTTCAAATACTTCTTCAGTAATGTTTAAAAGAGATAATAAATTAGTAAACTCATAATTAAAATTAAATACAGTACATCTACTTTTAATAGTTGGAAGAATACCTCTGATATTATCAGTAATAAGAATACCTACGATACCTTCGCTTGGTTCTTCCAAAAACTTAAGTAATTTATTAGCAGCTACTATATTTAGTTTATCAGCTTCATTAATTAAATAGATTTGATATTTATTAATTAATGGTTTAGTGATAAATTGACTAGTTATCTTTTCAACTTGGTTAACTTTAATATCTTTACCATCAGGTTTAATATCAATGAAATCTGGAGAGTTATTTGATTTAAATAACTTACATGCCGAACATTCACATTCTTCTCTACCATCTTCATTACAATTTACTATTCTAACTATATCTAATATATCTCTATAACATTGATCTAAATTATTTGTATAAATCAAAAAAGCATGAGGATTATTATTCTCATGAAAAGATTCAATAATAGAATTTTTAACCTCATGTACTTTCATATTAATCTGTTATTTCCTTTCTGTCTAAAAGGGCTCTATCTAATGTTATTGAATCTAAGTAATCTATATCTACTCCAACTGGAATACCATAAGATAATCTAGAAACTTTAACCTTCTTAGATTCTAATATTTTTTTTATATATAATGATGTAGCTTCTCCTTCTACTGAAGGTTTAATAGCCATTATAACTTCTGTTTCTTCTGGATTATTAATTCTTTCAATTAAAGATGAAATATTAATATCTTCAGGATATATTCCATCAA
This sequence comes from uncultured Caryophanales bacterium, assembly GCA_946410555.1. Lineage (GTDB taxonomy): Bacteria > Bacillota_I > Bacilli_A > RF39 > UBA660 > UBA6985. The sequence goes on from CAMKAT010000007.1 coordinate 23,131, forward strand.
TTGGAGATATAAGTCCATTTAATATATGATATTTACCTTTGAATGTTCCAGATTTTTCAAACATAATAACACTTTTATAATCTTCTACTACACATATTAAATTAGAATCCCTTGATTCATCAGAACATATTTTACATTCATCACTATCAGATAAATTTCCACATATTCTACATTTTTTTAAATTATTTTTAACATCATCTATACTGTTAATAAAATCTTCTTTTTCATCATTATCTAATTCAGATAAAGCAAGTGCATATCTTTCAGCACTTTTTTCACCTATACCTGGTATCTTTTTAAAAGATTCAATTAATTCATTTAAACTCTCTGGGTAAAACATTTTAGAATAATCCACCTAATTGTTTACCATATGCACCAAGTTTAGCTTCAGTTTCTTTATCTACTTTAGATATAGCATCATTCATAGCTAACTTAATCATATCTTCTAAGATTTCTATATCTTCAGCATCGAATGAAGTCATATTTTTTAATTTAACTGATTTTACTTTTTTACTTCCGTAAATAGTAACTTCAACTAATTCAGAAGTTCCAGTATATTCACCTTTTTGAATTTCTTCTTGTTTCTTTTGAATGTCCTTTTGCATTCTTTGTGCTTGTTGCATTAATGCTTGCATATTCATAATTGTTACCTCTTTCTTTTATTGAATATCTATATTAGATCCGAATAGATCTTGAGCTGTATCTACAGATGAATCAGTTGTATTTATAAATTCACTTTCATCCATGATTTCATAAGTTTTACTTTTATCAAATTTAGATACTATATTATTCCATTCAGGAGCTTTTATAAAAATCATTTTATAGTTTGTATTATTTTTATTATTAAATAATTGTTCAATATCATATAGTTTAGAGTTACCTATAGTCTTAAGTGATTCACTACCTGTTTGTAAGATAATATAAGAATCACTAGCAGCAGCGATAACTACTTTATCTTTAAAAATCTTATATTCATTAATACCATTATTATTTATATATTCATTGAATTCTTTCCATAATTCAGATGTCTTTAATTTATATTCTTTACTAGCACCTGCGAATGTATTGTTAATTCTAATATCTATAAATTTATCACTCATTTTATAATGATTAATTTCTTCAGGTTTAAGTAAAGTGTTGACGTCAATCTTAGTGTCAACTTTAATTATTTCCTGGGAAATAATTTGATTAACTTCTCTCTTTGAAATTTTAATTTCATCATCTTTAATAAATGAAATTAATTCAAGTTCAAGTAATAAATATCCATCTGAATTTTGGTTTAATTTACCAAGTAATTCATTGATCTTATCTATCATATTTTTTAGTTGTTTAAATACATTATTACTGATACCTTTTTTCTTTATATTAATAGCTTTATCAATAAATTCTACAATTAATTTTTCAATTAAATTTTTAACATCTACACCTGTTTGTTTGATTTCGTTAATTTTCTTAACAAGTGAATTAATATCATTATTAATTACAGACATATATATAGTATCAATATCTTCTTTTGTAACTAATCCAAAGTAGTCTCTAATAATACTTAATGATACTTTAGAATTAACTCTTGATATTTGATCTAAAAGACTTAAAGCATCTCTCATACAACCATCTGCTAAGATAGCTATTTCCATTAATGCTTCTTCTTCATATTTTATTTTTTCTTTCTTACAAATATTAACTAAATTCATTTTAATTTCTTCAGAATCTATTCTTTTAAAATCAAATCTTTGACATCTAGATAATACAGTAATAGGAACCTTTTTTATTTCAGTTGTAGCTAATATAAATATTACACTTTCAGGTGGTTCCTCTAAAGTTTTTAAGAATGCATTCCATGCACTAGTAGATAGCATGTGAGCTTCATCTATTATATATATTTTATATTTATTATATGTTGGAGCTACATTAACATTATCAATTATTTCTCTAATATTTTCTACTCCATTATTAGATGCTGCATCCAATTCTATAATATCTGGACTACTACTAAAATTTAAACAATTTTCACATTCGTCACAGCAAATTCCATCTTTTAAATTCTTACAATTTAAAGTTTTAGCAAATATTCTGGAACTACTTGTTTTACCAGTACCTCTAGGACCAGTAAATATATATGTATGTGCTACTTTATCATTAATAATAGAATTTTTAAGTATAGTAGTTACATGATTTTGACCAATAATTTCGTCAAAATTCTTAGGTCTATACTTTCTATATAATACTTGATAGTCCATATTTTTTCACCAATAAAATTATACCATAAAACAAGTATTACCTGTTAGTTTTTCGTTTAAAAAACTCAGTTAATTTATTATTAAAAACCTTTATTTCTTGTGTATCTAAGCAATCGTCACACGAACATATGTTTGTTTTATAATATTCTTTTTTAAAATCTAGTTTTTTTGTTACATAATGTACATTTCTAATACGTGTTTGTCTTATTATTTCAGTACACATACTGCATGGTTCTAACGATACATACATATCACAACCATCTAATCTCCAATCTCCTAGTTTCTTTTCTGCTTTTTTAATAGAAAGAATCTCTGCATGTCCTAAGACATCATTCTTTTTTCTTCTTTCATTGTGTGCTTTTCCTATTATTTTTCCATCTTTAACGATCAAAGCTGCTACAGGAACTTCATCTTTTTCAGATGCTTTATCCATAAACTTTAATAGTTCTTCATAATATTTTTCCATATATACCTCTTAAATAAAAAAAGCGCACACGATTAGAGATTATTATGGCTGCTGTGTTCCCACTCTGACCAGGTTTTAATATAACCGTTGCGCAATTTAATTATAACATATTTGTTTATAAAAACAAGCATTTTAAATAGTTAATAAATGTTTCACGTGAAACATTTTGTTTATAAATCATGTTTTATAAACAATTAGAGTTTTATCATTAAAATATTATTTCTTTATAAATTCTTATTTTTCCACTTAAACAATTACTATAAATCACATAAATATGATATTTTCTCCTGTTTTTTAAGATAATCATTCAAACTATATCACTTTTAGTTTATTATTACATACTTATTAATTTGTAATAACTACTACAGTAGTTAATTAACATGCAGTAATCAACATACAAAAATGCTTCTTCTGTCTTATTTTGTTCATTTTCATAATCTATCACTCTTAATGTTTCACGTGAAACATTTTGTTTATAATTATGTTAGTATATTAATATATAACAACAATTATCATTAATATAAAAACAATAAACAACGATATTACGTAGTTTTACACACATTTATCTTTATTATTTTTATTTTTTTCTTCTGTCTTTATTTGTTTATTTTCATATCCTATCACAGCATATTATATATTATTTCTTTAAAAATACTTATTTATTGTTTTCATAAGATCATATCGTTTCTTATTTATTAAAATTCTTCTTCTGTCTTTTTCTTTTGTTTATTACATTCTTTATCACATATATGTTTCACGTGAAACATTTTTGTTTATAAATAAAATTCTTATTTTATTAATTTATTTCTTTAAAATTTATATTTTTTCAACTAATCCTATAATAATTTCGGATGAATTTATGATTTATTAATAGTATTATTACGTTTTTTATCATAAATTACCCATATAAAATCTTTCTTCTGTCTTTTTATGTTTTTTTCATTATCTATCACTTTTAATGTTTCACGTGAAACATTTTGTTTATAAATACTAGTTAATAAACTATTTTAGTTTTTTTCTTCATCTTATTTTTGTTTATCTTTCTTATTTTATCAACATTACATAAAAATATATTTTTTATTTATAAAGGTAAAAATAACGAAATATCGTTACTTTTTAGTTCTTTTTTTCTAAATTATGTTCCTAATTTATATATTGGATTCTATTATTCTAAAATCTTCTTCTGTCTTTATCTTTTGTTTATTTCTATCTTTCTCACATCTATGTTTCACGTGAAACATTTTGTGGATAAATAAAAAAGAGGAATTATTCTTCCTCTTCATTTTGTTTATTTTCTTCTGTTACTTGTTGTTTTTCTTCACTTATTAGTTCTTTTTCACTGTTAATTTCTTCATTTTCTTCTGTTTCTTCGATTTCTTCTTCTCTTAAAGTTAAACTTATTGTTGAAACATATTGTTCTTCTTTTAAGTTGATTAACTTAACTCCTTGAGTTACACGACCTAATTGAGATACTTGTTCAATCGGTAATCTGATAATCATACCGCTTTCAGTAATAATTAATAGATCTAATCCATCAATTACATTATGGAATGATATCATAGGACCGTTCTTTTCTGTAACATTAACAGCTGTAACACCCTTAGAACCACGTTTTGTAATTCTGTATTCTTTTAACAGTGTTTTCTTACCATAACCATTCTTAGTAACAATTAATATATTGTCATCATCATGACCTATATCCATACCAATACATGTAGCTTCATTATCTAAGTTAATACCTTTAACTCCAGATGCTGTTCTACCCATTGGTCTTACTTCATTTTCATCAAAGATAACCATTTTTCCTTCAGATGAACCTAAAAGAATCTTAAATGTTCCATCAGTTAACATAACATCAATTAATTGATCATCTTCTTTTAAAGTAATAGCAATTTTACCAGATTTTCTTATATTATCAAATTCTTCGATTGGAGTTTTCTTAATTAAACCATTTTTAGTAGCTAAAATTAAGTATTTAGCATCATTTTCACGTTTAACACTAATAATTGAACTAATTTTTTCATCTTTTTCGATTTGAAGTAAGTTAATTATTGGTAATCCTTTAGCTTGTCTACTATAAATAGGAACTTCATAACCTTTCAATCTATATACTCTACCTTTATTAGTAAAGAATAGAATCCAATCATGAGTTGAAGAATTAATCAAGTATTTAACGTAATCATCTTCGTTAGTTGACATTCCTTTTACGCCTACTCCACCACGATTTTGGGTTTTATAAGTATCTGTAGTAATTCTCTTGATATATCCTTTATCAGTTAATGAAATCATAATGTTTTCTTCAGGTATTAATGATTCATCTTCAATAAAGTCTATAGCAGTCATATCGATGTAAGTTCTTCTTTCATCACCGAATCTTCTAGCTATATCTTGCATTTCATCTTTAACAATACCGCATACTCTAGCATCACTAGCTAAAATATCGTTATAATCTGCAATTTTCTTTAATAATTCGTCTCTTTCAGCTTCTACCTTATCTTTTTCAAGACCAGTTAACTTACGAAGTCTCATTTGTAAGATATCTTCTGTTTGAATATCATCAAGACCGAATCTAGATCCTAATGTAGCTTTAGCTTCATCATCGTTCTTAGAACTTCTAATAATGTGTACTACTTCATCAATATTATCAATAGCAATTATTTCACCATTTAAAATATGAACTCTTTCTTCAGCTCTAGCTAAATCATATCTAGTTCTTCTTATAATAACTTCTTTTTGGAAGTTTGTATATTTTATTAAAATATCTCTTAAAGGTAGTATTTTAGGTACTCCCTCATCTAACATTAAGAAGTTAATACCAAATGTTGTTTGTAATTGAGTACTCTTATATAAATTATTTAATACTACGTTAGCATTAGCGTCTTTCTTTAGTGTAATAACTATTCTAATACCATTTTCTAGGTTAGTTTCTTCATGAAGATCAGCTATACCATCAATAACTTTATCTCTTACTAATTCAGCAATCTTTTGTTGGAATTCTTTCTTATTAACTTGGTAAGGAAGTTCAGTAATAATAATTTGTTGATGATTTCCTTTATCTTCGATAGCAACTTTTCCACGAATAGTAATAGTTCCTCTACCAGTTTCGTACGCTTGTTTGATACCAGAATTTCCTAAGATAATAGCTCCAGTAGGAAAATCAGGTCCTTTTACAATATCCATTAATTCCATAGTAGGAATTTCAGGATTATCTATAACTGCACAACATCCGTTTATTACCTCTTTTAAGTTATGTGGAGGAATGTTTGTTGCCATACCTACTGCGATACCCATTGTTCCATTAACAAGCACATTAGGGAATCTAGAAGGTAATACAGTTGGTTCTTTAGTAGTTGCATCGAAGTTAGGTTCGAAGTCTACTGTATCTTTTCTAATATCTCTTAATAATTCTAATGTTAATTTTTCTAGTCTAGCTTCAGTATAACGCATTGCTGCGGCTCCATCACCATCCATAGAACCAAAGTTTCCATGTCCATCAATTAAAGGACATCTATATGAGAATGGTTGAGCCATTCTTACTAATGCATCATAGATAGATGAGTCACCATGTGGATGGTAAGTACCCATAACTTGACCAACAGTAGTTGCTGATTTTCTATGAGGTTTATCTGGTGTAATACCATTTTCAAACATTGAATATAAAATTCTTCTGTGAACTGGTTTTAAACCATCTCTTAAATCAGGTAAAGCACGAGCTACAATTACAGACATTGAGTATTCAAGAAACGAATCCTTCATTTCTGATACTATGTCTTTTGATACTATTTTGTTTTCTTCTTCTACAAATTCAGCTTCTTCAGGAGTTTCAACTACTTCAGTGTCTTCATTAAGTTCTAATTCTTTATTATCTTCCATAATTTACCTCCTAATAGTCTAAGTTTTCAACGTATCCAGCATTTTCAACAATGAATTTACGTCTTGGTTCTACGTCATCACTCATTAATAATTCAAATACTTCATTTGCAGCCATAGCATCTTCAACTGTAACTTGTCTTAATACTCTATTTTTAGCACTCATTGTAGTTTCTCTTAATTCGATAGCATCCATTTCTCCTAAACCTTTGAAACGGTTAATAATCTTAGAATTTTGATACTTTTCAGGAATTTCAGCTATTATTTGAGCTAAATGTTCATCTGTTTGAGCAAGTCTAGTAGTTTTACCATAAGTTACCTTATATAGTGGAGGTTGTGCTGAATAAACATAACCACCTTCAACTACTGGTCTAAAGAATCTATAGAATAAAGTTAAAAGTAATGTTCTAATATGAGCTCCGTCTACATCGGCATCAGTCATGATAATGATTTTGTGATATCTCAACTTAGAAATATCAAAATCTTCACCAATTCCTGTACCAAATGCAGTAATCATACTCTTTATTTCTTCATTATTTAATGCTCTATCAAGTCTAGCTTTTTCAACATTTAAGATTTTTCCTCTTAAAGGTAAGATAGCTTGAGTCATATAATCTCTACCATCTTTTGCTGATCCACCGGCTGAATCACCCTCGACTATAAATATTTCACATTCTGATGGGTCTTTAGACTTACAATCAGTAAGTTTACCCATGAAGTTAATATTATCTAGTCCAGTCTTTCTACGAGTTGCTTCTCTTGCCTTTTTAGCTGCAATTCTCGCACGTGATGCTGTTGTAGCTTTTTCAATAATCATCTTAGCATCTTGTGGATTTTCCATTAAGAATCTTTCAAATCCTTCAACAAAGATATCAGATGCAATTTTTCTTACTTCAGAGTTACCAAGTTTAGTCTTAGTTTGTCCTTCAAATTGTGGATCTGGATGTTTACAAGAAATAATCATTGTTAAACCTTCTCTTACATCTTCACCTGTTAAAGCATCATCTTTATCTTTTAAGATATTATTATTTTTAGCATAATTGTTAATTACTCTTGTTAAAGCAGCTTTAACGCCATCTTCATGAGTACCACCTTCAATAGTATTAATATTATTAGTAAATGAATAGATATTTTCTTGATATCCATCATTATATTGAAGTGCTACTTCGATAGAAATATCATCTTTAACCCCTTCTAAATAGATAATATCTTCATGTAATGGTGTTTTAGCTTTATTAAGCATCTTAACATATTCTGAAATACCACCTAAATAATGGAAAGTTTCTTGTTTAGGTTCTTCTCCTCTTTTATCAATTAAGTGAATCTTTAATCCTTTATTCAAGAATGCTAATTCTCTTAATCTCTTTTCTAAAGTTTCAAACTTATAAACAGTAGTTTCTCTAAATATTTCAGGATCTGCTTTAAATCTTACTTCAGTACCATGAATATCATCATCGCAAGAATCAATAACAGTTAATGCACCAAGTGGATGTCCACCTTTTTCAAATTTTTCAAAGTATACCTTAGAATCTCTATATACTCTAACTTCTAACCAATCTGATAAAGCGTTAACAACTGATGCACCTACACCATGAAGTCCTCCGGATACTTTATATCCTCCACCACCAAACTTACCACCAGCATGTAATACTGTGAAGATAGTTTCAATAGTAGATAATCCAGTCTTTTCATTAATACCTGTAGGCATACCTCTACCATTATCTCTTACTGAAATAATTTCTCCTGGTTCAATAGTTACTTGAATTTCAGTACAAAAACCAGCTAATGCTTCATCTACAGAGTTATCTACAATTTCCCATACTAAATGGTGTAATCCTCTTTCAGATGTTGTACCGATATACATACCAGGTCTTTTACGAACTGCTTCTAATCCTTCAAGAACTTGTATCTCAGAATCATTATAAGCATCTATTTCATTTTTCATATGTAACCTCCTCTACGATACCATTTTTTACTTTAAATATCTTGCTTCCCTCTTTTATTCTTTTAGAAAGCTTAGATATTTCTGTTGTAGTTATAAATGTTTGAATATCATCATTTATGAACTCTAATATATTATTGATTTTAACTTTATCTAATTCACTATATAGATCATCTAATATTAGAATTGGTATTACTCCCTTTTTATTCTTGAATAGTTCTAATTCTGATAACTTAAATGCTATAATTGCATTCTTTTTTTCTCCTTCAGAACCAAAATCTTTTAAATACACATTTCTTAAAGTAAAATCATAATCATCTCTATGTATTCCCAAACTTGTTTGACCATTTCTCATATCTGAATTAACAATTCTTTTATAAGACTTTAATATATCTTCCTTACTTTTATCATAATCTGATTTATAAGTAAGTTTTAACCCATCAATTCCTGTTATGTTCTTATAAATATCAGAAATATATAAAGATATATCATTTATAAACTCTTTACGATATTTATGAACTTTAAGACCATATTCTACTAATTGATTAGTAATTATATCTAAATAGTCTTTTGAAGCATTACCATTCAAATATAGCGTCTTTAAATACATATTTCTTTGTTTTAATATCTTATTATATAAAGTAAGATATTTTAGATATTCGTTACTAAATTGTGATAAATCAACATTTATTAACTTTCTTCTAGTATTTGGCGTATCTTTTATAAGTTTTAAATCTTCTGATGTGAATAAAATAACATTTATATTAGAAATATAATCACTTATTCTTTTAATAACAGTATTATTCTTCTTAACCGTTTTTTTATTCTTATCTAAAATAACTTTAAAGGATTCTTTTCTTTTTTCCTTTACTTCCCCTTCTATTCTAGTTAATTCCTTATCATGTTTGATAATTACATCTTCCCTCGTACCTCTGAAAGACTTTGTTAAGGCTAAAACATAGATAGCTTCTACTATATTTGTTTTACCTGATCCGTTTCTTCCAATTATGATATTTTTACAAGGATTAAAACTTAATTCTAAATTATCATAATTTCTAAAGTTCATTACTTTAATTTTTTGAATTTTCATTTTAACCCCCTTAAAATCAATTTTAACGAGTTTTATTATATAAGTAGTACACCTATACCAATATAATTATATCATAAAAAGAGGTATATTAAAAAATAAAATAGGCATTTTAGGCATTATTTTTCATTAATTTTGAAGATAATCTGCTAGCTCTCAAAATTTGATTATTTATAACATTTAAACTAGAGTTTACTGGTATTGAAAAACCATTATTAAACTTAATTTTATTATTATTTTTATCCTTATATGCATATGCTACATTATCAATATTTATCCAAGATGTATTCTTAAGTCTTGGAGAACATGTAGGAAAGAATATAATATTATTCTTATCTTCAATAATAATAGGAGCTTTATAAGAATAACCAGTAAGTTTCTTAGTTCCTTCTACCCTACCTGCATAACTACTACCATACATATTACAGTTACATCTAATAATAGCATTAGGATTTTTATTAATTATGATCTTTTTATTCTTTTCAAAAACAATACTTTTACTTTGATAAGACATTATTGCTAATGTATTACTATTTATTAAGTAATTATTCATCTAATTCACCTCCTTTAAGTTCACTATATACTAATGAAGTGAGGTTTTTTGTCGATATTTGTCGATTTTTAATAAAAAATAAAAAAAGATAGTAAAAATACTATCTTAATATGTCTTAATTGGTAAAATTAATTGAATTAATGATTCATCACTATTAGATTTAATAACAATTGGTGCTGAATCTCCGTTCATAAAGATTGTAATATCGTCATTTTCAAATGTTCTTAGTGCATCAATCATATATTTAGCACTAAATGATATAACTATTTGTTCATCATTGTTTCTTTCTACATCTAAATAGTCTTCAACTTTACCTATTTCAGAAGAAATTGATGAAATACATAATTTATTTTCATTTGCTTCCATTTTAACGATATTTCTTTCTTTACTTTGAGTAAGTAATGCAGCTCTATCGATTGAAGCATAAAAATTATTTAAATTAGTAGTAATAATGTACTTAAATTCTTTTGGAATAAAGTTTGAAGTATTAGGATATTGTCCATTTAATAAGTTAGATTGGAATAAAATATTATCTATTTTAAATAAAATCTTGTTATTAAATACATGGATTTCAACAATTGAAGCATCACTTACAATTTTATCTAGTTCATTCATGTTTCTTCCTGGAACTACTATATTAATAGCTTCATCAAAGTTTTCTTCAAGAATAAATGTCTTTTTAGCTAATCTATAAGAATCTGTAGTAATAAATTCTAAGATATTTCCATTAATATTAATATTTACACCTGTAAGTAATGGTCTACTTTCTTGTGTAGATACTGCAAAGATAGTTTGTTTAATCATTCTCTTTAGATCTTCACCTTTTAATTTAATAGAATTCTTATTTTCTTCCATTTGTATTTGTGGATAATCATTACTATTTAAGCAATTTAAATTATATTTAGTATTATTACAATAAATAATGATACTTGATCCATCTACCACTTCAAAGTTAATAATTTCTCCTGGCATTGATTTAACAATGTCTATAATATATTTAGCTTGAATAACTATAGATCCTTCTTTATCTACTGTTTCAATATCCTCTGGTTTAATAAGTGATTTAATAGTTAAGTCTGAATCACTAGCTGTTAATTGTAATCCTTGTTCATCTAAGTCGAATTTAATTCCATTTAATATTGGAATAATGTTTTTAGGCGATATTGCTCTATTAACATTTACTAATTGTTCTAATATAATTGATTTTTTAATTGAAAATTTCATTTCATCTTCCTTCTTTCATCTAGTTATTTTTTTATTTATATATTGTTATTAATATAGTCTGTTTATTATGTTGAAAACTTAAGTTTTATTCGTATTTTCGTTGTTTTTTATAAATAATTATTAGATTTAATTGTTTATAATTTTTAATTTTTTAACACTTATGAAATTTTATCAGTTATTTCTTTAATTTCTTTTTTTAATTGAGGGTTAGTTTTTAACTCATTTTCAACTTTATTACATCCATGTATTACTGTTGAATGGTCTTTATTAAACTCTAATCCTATTTTTTCCCATGTTTCTTCCGTTTTTATCTTACATAGGTACATTGCTATTTGTCTTGGATTATTAATTTCAGCTTTTCTTTTCTTACTTTTTAAAGTTTCAACCGTTATTCCATAATAATCTGCGACTGCTTTTTGTATCTTCCCTATTGAATTATATGAATATATGTCGTTTCCAAGCGTATCTTTAAGTGATTCTTTAGCAAATTCTAAGTCTACCACTTCAGGATTCCACATAGACATACATGCATATAATCTATTAATTGCTCCCTCTAAGTGTCTTACATTATTAGGAGAATTTTCTGCGATATAGTTTAATACTTCTTTTTTTATCTTTTTAGCAGCTTCATGTCCTGCTATTTTGTTTTCTAGTATTTTTATCTTTAATTCATTGTCTGGAGGATCAATAGTTATTATTACTCCCCATGCAAATCTAGTTTTAAGTCTATCTTCAAATTCTTTTAAGTCATTCGGACTTGTATCTGATGCAATAATAATTTGTTTATCCATTTTATGAAGCTTATCGAATGTTTCTTTAAATTCGTCTTGTGTAGCCTCTTTTTTTCTTAATCTTTGGATATCATCGATTATTAATACATCTACATTTTGGTATTTTTCTCTGAAGTTTTCTAATATTTTATTTTTACTATCATCATGAGAATCACTACGATAATATTGTAAGAAGTCTTCAATAAACTCTTCACTTGTTATATATAATACCTTTTTATCTGAATTATCTACGATATAATTACCTATCGCATTCATTAAGTGAGTTTTACCTAATCCACTTTTACCATATATAAATAAAGGATTATATAAGTTTCCAGGACATTCAGCAACTTGAAGTCCTATTAATTGGGCTTGTTGATTAGTTTTACCTACTATATAGTTATCAAAAGTAAGCTTAGGATTTAAGTTTGTACCTACTCTATTTATATTTGTATCTATTGTTTCTTCTTTAATAACTGTTTTCGTTTGTTTTTTATTTTTTAATTCTTGTAGTTCTTCTTCAATACAAAGTTCTACTTCATATGGAAAATTATAAGCTTTTATTACTGATTCATTGATCAATTCCATGTATTGATTCTTTATATAATTTCTTATAAATTCACTATCTGATTTAATAATAAGGGTATTATCAGTGATGTCATACAATTCTAGTTTTGAAAACCATGTAGTATATGAAATATTTGTTAATGATTTTTTTAGAATATCTTTAAAATTTTGGAATTTTTCATCCATTTCTTGCATGTTTTCATCACCTCGCCCCGTTTAGATTGTTTAACTAATTAAATTTTAAATCAATTTATTTTAAAAATAAATAAATACTTTTCCTGTGTTAATAAAAATGGACTTATAAACATAGTTATCCACCATTCAATTGCCTATTATATAGGATGTTATCGTACTTTTCAACATTTTCCACAAATTATGGAATATTAATAACTTTTTTGTGTAGAAAAGTTATCAACTATGTTGTTAATTCTGTTGATAAATGGTAAAGAATACATTTTTTCGTATTTTTTGTTGACTTATCTTTTGTTGATATATTATAATAACCTTGCTTTCAGAAGGAGAGGAGTGTACTATGAAAAGAACTTTTCAACCAAATAATCGTAAAAAAGCTAAGAAACATGGTTTCTTCGCAAGAAAAAATTCTAAAATCTTAAAATCTAGAAGAGCAAAAGGACGTAAGGTACTTTGTAAATAATTAAAGCCACTCTTAAGTGACTTTTTTTTGTATAAAGAGGGTAGAGCTATGAGAAGATATGAAATGGTAAAAAAACATTCAGATTTTGATGAGATTATTAACAATGGTCATTATAAAAAAAATAATGGTTATATTATATATAATAAGGTTAATGATTTAACTCATACTAGATGGGGCATTGCTGTTGGTAAAAAAATAGGGGATGCACACATCAGAAATAAAGTAAAAAGACAAGTGAGAGAGGTAGTTACCGCTAATAAAAAATTATTTAAAAATAATAGAGATTATATTATAATAGTTAAGAAATCTGTTTTAGAGATGGATTTTGATAAAATGAATAATTTATTAGTTGAATTATTAAAATAAGTAAAGATAGGTGAATTATGAACAATAAAATAAAAAAATCACTAATAATTGCTTTAGTAGGATCTTTATTATTAACTGGATGTACTAAAACTATGGTTGATGATAATAAAAAGGCAATTATTAATAGTGGAACAGGACAAAATTTAACTTCTAATATTATTTGTCTTCCAGAAGAGGATTCTTTATTAGAACAATATAAGAATAACGAAAGTCATATGACTGTAGAATTAAGTAAACTACATAGTTGTAGTAATATGAAAATCTATGAAAAGAATTCATATGATGGATTATGGGTACAATTATTTGTAAGACCTTTAGCTTGGTTAATTATTAAAGTAGGTAAGTTAGTTAAAAATTATGGTATTTCTGTAATGTTAATTGGATTACTTATAAGATTAATATTATTACCATTTAGTGCTAAAACAGCTAAACAAAGTCAAAAAATGAAAGAGATTCAACCAAAATTACAAAAGATTGAAAAGAAGTATGCTGGTAAAGATGATCAAGAATCTTTAATGAAGAAGAGTCAAGAAACTATGATGCTTTATAAAGAAGCTGATATTAATCCTTTATCTTCTTGTTTAGTATCATTTATTCAATTACCTTTATTCTTAGCATTCTTAGAAGCTATTAATAGAGTACCTGCAATTTTTGAAAATAATTTATGGGTATTCCAATTAGGTACAACTCCTATATTTGGAATTAAGAATGGAAATTATTGGTACATATTATTAATTGTATTAATTGTATTATTTACAGCCTTAACATTCTTGTTAAGTATGGGTTCAATGTCGAGTGGTAATCCAGAACAAGAAAAGCAACAAAAATACATGATGTTATTTATGATTGTATTTATTGGTATTGCTTCAGTTCAATTACCAGCAGCAATTGGATTATATTGGATTGTTACTAATGCATTTGGAGTTATCCAAACTGCTATTATAAAAAAGAGAAGTGGAGAGAGTAAGTAATATGAAAGAAACAGTGTTTAGTGGAAAAAGCTTAGAAGAAGTAAAAGATGAAGCTTTAAAGAGTTTAGGGGTTAGTGAAAGTGATGTTTACTTTTATGTAACTAAAACAAAGGGTGGCCTTCTTAAAAAAGAAGTTGTAACTCTTCATGTAATTACTAGAGATGATTTAGTAGAGTATGTAAAAGATTTCCTTAAAGGAATAACTAAAGATATGGGCTTAGATGTAAGTTTTGAATCTAAAGTTAGAGATGAACAAATTACTATTAAGATGTATTCAGATAATAATAATATCTTAATTGGTAAAGAAGGAAAAACTTTACAAGCATTAACTACTTTAGTTAAACAAGTTATCTATAATAAGATTAATGAATATCCATATATCTTATTAGATGTTGAAAATTATAAAGAAAAGAATGAAGAAAGATTAGTTAGATCAGCTAAGAAAATTGCTAAAGAAGTTGCTAAAACTAAAGTTGAAGCTGAACTTGAAAATATGAATAGTTATCAAAGAAGACTTGTTCATAATGCTCTAACTGATTTCAAAGGTGTTTATACTGAAAGTGTTGGAGAAGAACCTAATAGACACATAGTAATTAAACCTAAAGAAGCTTAAAAAGATGGAATTTTCCATCTTTTTTTATTTTTTTATAAAAAATTTAAAAAATTTCAAGTAATTTGAGGGGGTACCGGTAATAATATATATTAGTGGTATTTATAATACCTATCTTAAGGAGTGGGTTATCAAATAAACAATTAATAGTATTGACAATTTTATTTTTTATATATAATTATTAATTGGAGGTATTTAATGAAGAAAAGTTTTAGTTATCTAAAACGTTTATGGTATTTTTTAAAAGAAGAAAAAGGGAAAATAATAGGGTTTATAATTTTTTGTTTATTGATAATTTTTATAAGTTTAATAATTCCAGTTATTGGAGCTAAGAGAATTGTATATTTAACATCTAATCAGTATAAGCAATTATTTTATTCTTGTTTATTATTATTTATTATTAGAATTATTGATTCATTTGTTGGTTATTATAGAAATTATTTTTCTAATAGAATATCAAGAAATGTTTTTAGAAATATGCAAAATAGTCTAGGTAAAGAAATATTAAAAATAACAACTAGTACTTTTAATAGGGAAGGATCATCTGTTTTTGTTCAAAGAATGAACGGGGATTTATCAAATATTTCTAATGGTTATAACGAAATTATATTTTCATTTACTGAAATAATAAAAGATATAGGTATATTTGTTATATTATTCTTTTATAATTATATATTTGCATTATTTGTTTTATTTTTTACAATATGTTTTTCAATATATCAAAACAAATTTTCTTCTATACAAATTAAGAAAAGAAAATTAGTAAGAGAAGAAGAGGAAAGAACTAATAGTTTCTTAAATGAACTTATTAGAGGTTCTAGAGATATTAAAGTATTAAATTCTGAAGTTAGTTTTTTAAATACTTTAGATGAAAAAGTTACAAAATTAAATGACATTAGATATAAACATAATGATTTTATAAGACTTTATAGATCACTTGATGAATTTTTATATGGTTTATACTATTTTTTAGATTATATGCTTCTTATAATTTTATTAAAAGGTAATGTTTTAAGTATTCCTATAGCTATCGTTTTATCTAATTATAGTGGTAATGTTATGTCTTTTAACAGAACTATTAGTAATTTAATTAATTATTTAAAACAATTTAATTTATGTTGTGAAAGAGTTTTTTCTATTTATGATTCTGTAGATTTTGAGAAAGAAACATGGGGAAATAAACATTTAGATAAAGTTGAAGGTAGTATAAAATTTGATAATGTATCATTTAAATATGATAATAAAAATGTATTAGATAAAATGAGTTTTGATATTAAAAGTGGTGAAACTATTGCTTTTGTTGGAAAGAGTGGAGCAGGTAAGACTACAATATTGAGTTTAATATGTAAATTATTCAATATAGATTCAGGACATATATATTTAGATGATAATGATATATATGAGTTAGATAAAGATTCATTAAGAGGTAATATATCTATTATTACTCAAAATCCATATATATTTAATTTAAGTATTAGAGATAATTTTAGACTTATTAAATCTGATTTAAAAGAAAAGGAAATGATAACTGCTTGTAAGAAAGCTTGTTTACATGATTTTATTAAAAGCTTACCTAATGGTTATGATACTGTCGTAGGTGAAGGTGGAGTAACTCTATCTGGTGGACAAAGACAAAGACTTGCTATTGCTCGTGCGTTCGTTCAAAATACTAAACTTATATTATTTGATGAAGCAACTAGTGCATTGGATAATGAAACACAAGCTAATATTAAGAAAACTATAGATAATATGAAGGGTGATTTTACTATATTAATAGTAGCTCACAGATTATCTACTATTAAGAATGCAGATAGAATATTATTTGTTAGTGATGGTAAAATACTAGACAGTGGAAATCATAAATATTTATTTAATAATTGTAAAGAGTATAGACAATTATATAATAGTGAGATTATAACTAAAGAAGATTAATATCTTCTTTTTTGTTTTTTTATAAAAAAGTGATATAATACAATGCGTCAAGAAAGGGGTACTACTCATGAATGAAAATATATGTGCAATATCCACAGCTTTAGGTGTTGGTGCTATATCTATTATTAGAGCAACTGGTCCTGATGCTATAGAGATAGTTAATAGTATTTTTAAAGGTAAAGATTTAACTAAAGTTGATACACATACTATTAACTATGGTTTTATTATGGATAAAGAAGAAAAAGTAGACGAAGTATTAGTATCTATTATGAGAGCACCTCGTACTTTTACTAAAGAAGATATGGTAGAAATTAACTCTCATGGTGGTATTTCTACTACTAATAAGATACTTGAATTATTATTAGAGAATGGTTGTAGACTTGCAGAACCTGGTGAATTTACTAAGAAAGCTTTTTTAAATGGTAGAATTGACTTAGTTGAAGCTGAAGGTATTAATGATTTAATTGTTTCCCAAACTGATTCTCAAAGAAAATTTGCTATGAATAGACTAAATGGTAATTTATCTAGATTAATAAAAGAAATGAGAAAAGAAATAATGGAACTTGAAGGTAAATTAGAAGTTGCTTTTGATTATCCAGACGAAATTGAGGATGAAGAAGATATTACTTATAATGAACTTAAGAGTACTATGATTACTATTAAAGATAAGCTTACTAAATTAGTTAATTCATATAAAGATGCATCTATTATTAAAGATGGTATTAATGTATCAATAGTTGGTAAACCAAATGTTGGTAAATCTTCAATATTAAATCATTTATTAGATCAAGATAAAGCTATTGTTACAGATATTGCTGGTACTACTAGAGATATAGTAGAAGGAACTTTAAGTTTAAATGGTATAAAACTAAATTTAACTGATACTGCAGGTATTAGAGAAACTGATGATTTAGTAGAATCAATTGGGGTTAAAAAGAGTTTAGATATTATTAATAATTCTGATTTGGTTATTTTTGTTTTAAATAACTCTGAAGTATTAACTAAAGAAGAATTAGATTTAATTAATAAAACAAATGTCGAAAAGATAGTTATTATTAACAAATGTGATTTAGAGTCTAAGATTGATTATAGTTTACTTGATGATATTCCATATATTAAAGGTAATACTATGGATGCTAATGGATTAGATGAATTAAAAACAAGAATTATTAGTATGTTTAATTTAGAAAAAATTAATAGTTCTGACTTTAACTATATTTCTAATGCAAGAGAACTTTCTTTAGTTAAGAAAGCTTTAGATGTAGTTAGTGAATCTATAGATAATTTAAATGCTACACTTCCATTTGAGATTGTAGCTGATGATTTAAGAGTATCTTATGTTGCTTTAGGTGAAATTATAGGTGAAACTTATAATGAAGATATATTAGATGAGATATTCTCTAAATTTTGTGTAGGAAAGTAGGTGGAAATATGAAATATGATGTAATTGTTGTTGGTGGTGGACATGCAGGATGTGAAGCAGCTAATGCTGCAGCAAAACAAGGAGTAAAAACATTACTAGTTACTTCTAATATGAAGAATATTGCTGATATGCCATGTAATCCATCTATTGGAGGAACTGCTAAAGGTATTGTAGTTAGAGAAATCGATGCTTTAGGTGGTTTAATGGGTAGAGTAGCTGATAAGTCGCACTTACAAATAAAGATGTTAAACTCAGGTAAAGGACCTGCTGTTAAGAGTTTAAGAGCTCAAGGAGATAAGGTTATTTATCCTAAAAATATGTTAAAAGAATTAAATTCTATTGAATCATTAGATATTATGGAAGCTATGATTGAAGATTTAATTGTTGAAGATAATACAATCAAAGGTGTTATTACTGATGAAGGAAAAGAAATTATGTGTGAAGCACTAGTATTAACTACTGGTACTTACCTTAAGAGTAAAATTTTAGTAGGTGAAACACATAAATTCGAAGGACCTCATGGAGAAGTTAGTTCAAAACATTTATCTGATAAATTAAGAGACTTAGGTATTGAAATTCAAAGATTAAAAACTGGAACACCTCAAAGAATTGATCCAGATACTGTAGATTTTTCAGTATTAACTCCTGAATATGGAGATTCAACTCCATGGACTTTCTCATTTGATATTGAACCTCAATATGAAATAGATAAACAAAGATTATGTTATTTAGTTTATACAAATGAAGAAACTCATAAGATTATTAGAGATAATTTAAGTAGAAGTGCTATGTATGGTGGTTATGCTGAGGGTATTGGACCTAGATATTGTCCTTCGATTGAAGATAAAGTTGTTAGATTTGCTGATAAAGAAAGACATCAATTATTCTTAGAACCTGAAAGTGATTATTATCCTGACCTTTATTTACAAGGTTTTTCTACATCAATGCCTATTGATGTACAAGAAAAGATGGTACATTCATTACATGGCTTAGAAAATGCAAAGATATTAAAGTATGCATATGCTATTGAATATGATGCAATTAATCCACTACAAATGTATCCAAGTGAAGAATCTAAAGTAATTAAGAATCTTTATACTGCTGGACAAATTAATGGTACTTCTGGTTATGAAGAAGCTGCCGGACAAGGACTTATTGCTGGTATTAATGCTGGTTTAAGAGTTAGAGGTAAAGATCCTCTTATCTTAAAGAGAAATGAATCTTATATTGGAGTTCTTTTAGATGATTTAACTACTAAAGGTACTAAAGAACCTTATAGATTACTTACTTCAAGAGCAGAATATAGACTTATTTTAAGACATGATAATGCTGATTTAAGATTGAGAGATTATGGATATCAAGTAGGTATTATCTCTCAAGAACAAAAAGACAGATTAGATCTTAAAAGAAAACATATTAATGATTTAATTGAAAACTTAAAGAATTTTAGAGTTACTCCTAAGAATCAATCTGAAGAATTAGTAGAAGCTATTGGTGAATTAAATAATGGTGAATCATTATATGATTTACTTAAGAGACCTGAAGTTAAAATTAATGATTTAGTTACTTATTTAGAAGAAGAGTATTCTAAAGAAATTCAAGAAATCGTAGAAGTTCAAGTTAAATATGAAGGCTATATTAATAAAACTTTAAAAGAAGTTGAAAGAATGCTTAAACTTGAAGATAAAAAGATTCCTGAAGATATAGATTATGATAAAGTTAATAACTTAGCTAGTGAAGCAAGACAAAAGTTAAAACAAGTAAGACCTTTAACTATTGCACAAGCTACAAGAATTTCAGGTGTTAACCCTGCAGATATAAGTATTTTAACTGTATATTTAAAGAAAGAATATGCTAATCAAGATTAAGAGGTATTTATGAATATTAATGAATTTACTCAAGAATTAAATAAAATTGGTATTACATTAACAGATAAACAACTTGATGAATTAAAT
The DNA here is from genome assembly GCA_946410555.1 of uncultured Caryophanales bacterium. Classification (GTDB taxonomy): domain Bacteria; phylum Bacillota_I; class Bacilli_A; order RF39; family UBA660; genus UBA6985. The sequence goes on from CAMKAT010000007.1 coordinate 43,762, forward strand.
ACTTATAAGGAATTTTTAAAAGAGTATAATAGTCATACTAATTTGACTACTATTACTGAAGATGATGATATTTATCTTAAACACTTTTATGATTCTTTAACTTTAGCTAAATATGTTAATTTAAATGAAGTTAATAATATGTTAGATATTGGTACAGGAGCAGGTTTTCCTGGGATGGTTATAAAGATTGTTTTTCCTAACATAGATATGTATTTAATGGATTCTAATAATAAAAAGTTAGATTTTCTTACTCAATTAAGTGAAAAATTAGGATTAACTAATGTTCATATGTTACATGTAAGAGCAGAAGAGTATGCTAAAACTAATAGAGAATCTTTTGATTTAGTTACGTCTCGTGCAGTTGCAGCTCTTCCAATACTTACTGAACTTGCTTTACCTTTAACTAAGGTAGATGGTAAGTTTGTAGCTTTAAAAGCTAATGCTAGCGAAGAAATTAGATTATCAAAGGATATAATTAATAAACTAAATGGTAATATAGATTTTATTGAAGAATTTACTTTACCTAAGTTAGAAGATCCAAGAACAATTATAGTTATGTCTAAGAAAGGACATACTAATGATTTATATCCAAGAGAATATGGAAAAATCAAAAAAGATTATGAAAGAATGAAAGGAAACAAATAGTTTCCTTTTTTAGTGTAAATCAATTGATAAAAAGGCTATTTTATACTAATATTAATATAGAATAGGAAGGTGAAGTCTATGAAAATGGAATCTCAAATTAGGCTTGTTAATATTGAACAAATTATTCCTAATAGATTTCAACCAAGACTAACATTTAATCAACAAGCATTAATGGAATTATCTGCATCTATTCGTAGTCATGGTATTATTCAACCATTAACTGTAAGAAGAATAGGTGATAAGTTTGAAATTATTGCTGGTGAAAGAAGATATAAAGCTGCTCAACTTGCAGGTTTAACACAAGTTCCTGTTATTATAGCTGAACTTAATGATAATGATTCTGCAGAAGTAGCTATCATAGAAAATACTCATAGAAAAGATATGACTCCAATTGAAGAAGCTAAGTCATATAAAAAGTTATTAGATAGAAAATATGTTACTCAAGAACAATTAGCTGCAAGACTTGGTATGAGTCAATCTGCTATTGCTAATAAACTAAGACTTCTAAATCTTGATCCTGCTGTTCAAGAAGCTTTATCTAATGAAAAAATTAGTGAAAGACATGCTAGAAGTTTACTTAAACTTACTGATAAATTTAGACAAGTTGAATTATTAAATAGAACAATTGCTGAAAGATGGACAGTTAAAACTCTAGATGATGAGATAGCTAATGTCATCGGTGAATATCAAACTAATAAACAAGATTTAGTTGGTGGTATTAATACAAATCGTAATGATATCGATGTAGATAGAATGATGGAAGAAACCTCAAATATCGATAATCCTAAAAATTTTAATGTTTATCAATATGATTCTAGTAAAAATAATAATGTATTCTTAAATGACTTAGAGAGTTCATCTGTTAATATGGATGGTGGTTCTTCATCAGGATTTAATCCTTTCGCAGGAGCAGGTTTCCATAAAAATTATGATGATGATATTGATCTACTTGAATTTGATGATGACGATGATGAAGTAGAAAAGAAAGATGATAACGTTAAGAAAGAAGTTGTTATCGAAAAACCAACTTATGAAACTTCTGACGATGTTATGAGAGGTATTAAAGAAATGATTCAAAATGCAAATGAAAATGGAGTAGAAGTACTTAAAGAAGAGTTTGCTTTTGATGATATGTATCAATTTGTTATTAGAATACCTAAGAAGTCCAGTGTAAATAATGCTAACAAATAGTTAGCATTTTATTTTTTTATTATATAATGTGTATAAGGAGAAAAACTTATGTATTCTAGAATAAGATTAAAATTAGTAAGAGATGGACAAATATTAATTGATAGTGAATCACCATTAAGAATTTTAAATGGTAATTATATGTTTGCTATTGATGGAGCTAAATATTTTTTTGATAACGAAAAATTAACATTAGTAAAACAAGATAAAGATGTATCTATAACGTTAGATTTTATTAATAACAAATTGTTAGTAAGACCTAATAATATGCCTCAATTCTTTAGTTTAGAACTTGAGAATGTATCTTATAATGATAATGATAATTATATTTTAATTCACTATGAACATGAGATGGAAACGAGGTTTACTACTGATATAACTATCAATTTATATTGACAAGACTAAATTCTATGTTATAATCAATTTGTTTTAATACAAATCAATATATTTTGGAGGATTAAACATGAAAAAATTAACTTTAACAGCAGAACAATTAGAATCAATGTCATATGCAGATGTTGCTAAGTTCGTATTAGAAAATAGTTCTAAACCTGTTAGTTTACAAGATTTATTTAAAGAAGTAATAAGATTAATGGGATTACCTGAATCAGATTTTGATGCTCATATTTTTGATTTCTTTACATTACTTTCTAATGATAAGAACTTCATTATGTTAGAAAAAGGTATGTGGGATTTAACAGTAAGACATCAAAATAAGATTTCTATTATTAAAGATACTGAAGCAGATGATGAAGAAGAAATAGAAGAATCTGATGATGAAGAAATCGAAGAAGATGATTCAGAAGTTAATTATGATGATTCTTCATTAGACGATGATGATGCTGAAGATGATTTTAAAGATTTAGTTATTATAAATGATGATGAATTAGATCAAGAATCTTAGCGTATGACTTTTAATTATATTGATTAAAAGAAAGAGGTTAAGAAAATGATAGAAAGATTAGAAATTATAAAAAAAAGATATAATGAATTAGTTGAAGAGCTTGGTAATCCAGAAGTTTTAGCTGATTATACTAAGACTATGGAATTATCTAAGGAAAAGGGTAGACTTGAACCAACTGTTAATAAGTATAATGAGTTAAAAAGTACTAAAGAAGAAATTGAAGGATTAAAAGATATGGTTAATGATCCTGAGATGGGTGAAATTGCTAGAGCGGAATTAGATACAGCTCAAGAAAACCTTAAAAAGATTGAAGAAGAACTTCAAGTACTTTTAATTCCTAGAGATGAAAATGATGATAAGAATATCATTATGGAAATTAGAGGAGCTGCTGGTGGAGATGAAGCAAATATCTTTGCTGGAGATTTATTTAGAATGTATTCTCAATATGCTCTTAAAAATGGTTGGAAGATTGAAGTATTAGATGAAGAACCAGGAGCTGCTGGTGGATATTCTCAAATTGAATTTATGATCAAAGGAGATTCTGTTTATTCAAAATTAAAATATGAATCTGGTGCTCATAGAGTTCAAAGAATTCCAGTTACTGAATCTAATGGTAGAATTCAAACTTCAACTGCTACTGTTGCAGTTATGCCTGAAGCTGAAGAAATTGATTTCAAACTTAATATGGATGAAATCAGAGTAGATATTACTCGTGCTTCTGGACATGGTGGTCAAGGAGTTAATACTACTGACTCTGCAGTTAGACTTACTCATATTCCTACAGGAATTATTGTTTATGCTCAAACTGAAAGAAGTCAAATTAAGAATAAAGATATAGCTATGAAAATTATGGCTGCACGTCTTTATGATCTTCAATTAAAGGAAAAAGCTGAAAAAGAAGGCGACTTAAGAAGAAGTATGATTGGTACTGGAGATAGATCTGAAAAGATAAGAACTTATAACTATCCTCAAAGTAGAGTTACTGATCATAGAATTGGATTTACTACAATGCAACTTGATAAAGTTATGAATGGTGACTTAGATCCAATTATTGATGCTTTAATTACAGAAGATCAAAGAAGAAAATTAAGCGAAGGAAACGAAGGATAATTTATTATCCTTTTTTCTATGCTATAATTAGGTTGTGATTTATATGAACGATTTAGATAAAAAGTTATTAATTAAAAAGTATGGTTCTTTAGATAAAATTCAAAAAAAGTTAGATAATCATTATCCAATTCAATATTTGATAGGTAATGTTGACTTTTATGGCTATACTATGGAAGTTAAGGAAGGTGTTTTAATTCCTAGATTTGAAACTGAAGAATTAGTATCAAGAACTATTAAGTTAATTAAGAAACATGGGTTTGATGATTCTTGTGTGTTAGATATTGGTACAGGTACTGGATGTATTCCAATTTCTTTAAAGAAAGAATTACCTGAACTTAAAGTTACATCTATAGACATAAATGGTAAAGCGATTAGACTTGCTAAGAAAAATGCTAATTCTAATAAAGTTGATATTACTTTTATTAAGAAATCAGTTTTTAAGTATAATCCAATTAATAAGTATAATGTTATTATTTCTAATCCCCCTTATGTTGATAGGGAAGAAGAAGTGGGTCCTGAGATTAAATATGAACCAGAGAATGCAATATTTGCTAAAGATAATGGATTAGAGTTTTATAAATATATTATTAAGAATTCTTCTAAATATTTAGAGGATGAGTTTTTAATGTCTTTTGAAATTGGTTACAAACAAGGTGATTATCTAAAAAAATATGCAAAAGAAGTATTTCCTGATGCTAAAGTAACTGTTGAGAAAGATTTAGCTGGTTTTGATAGATTTTTATTTATAGAAAAATAGTCGGATAATTGCGACTATTTTTTTGTGATATAATTAAGGAAGAAGTGGTGTGTATGAAGAAGATATTATTATTACATGGATGGGATTTTAGAGATTATACCAAATTAACTAGATCTAAAAATCCTTGGCATAACGATATTAAGTTTATTAATGCGTTAAAGAAAGAGTATGAAGTTTATCAATTAACTTTTCCTGGTTTTTGTGGTGAAAAGGAACCTAAGGAAGCTTGGACTTTAGACGATTATGCTTTATATGTTAATAGTTATATTAGAACATCTAATATTAAATTTGATTATATTTTAGGTTATTCTTTTGGTGGAGCAGTTGCTATAAGATATAACATTTTATTTAATAATTTCCAAAAACTAATATTAGTAGCACCCGCAATTACTAGAAATACTAATAGATCTATTAAATTTATTCCTACACCAGAAATTCTTAAACCATTAAGAAAAGTTGTTAAAGATCTATATTTAAAATATATAATAAAGAATGAGTTTATGATTAATGGAACAAGATTCTTAAATGATTCTTATCAAAATATCGTTAGAGTAGATTTAATTAATGATATTCAATATATTAAGCCTTATAATTTAAAGATTATATATGGTACTGAGGATAATGCTGTTAATCCTAACTTAGTATATGAAAATGTTCCTAAAGAGTATAAAAAACGTATATTTTTTATTAAAGGAGCTGATCATGATTTAGTTAATAATTATGCAAAGGACATAGTATCAATAATAAGTAAATAAGATAAGTTTTTATCTTATTTTTTATTTACTTTGTTATAATATAATTACGAAGGTGATAATATTGAAAAAATTAGTTATTCAAGGAGGAAAAGAGTTAAGTGGTACTATTAATATTAGTGGAGCTAAAAACTCTGTAGTAGCTTTAATTCCTGCCTCTATATTAACAAAAGGAAAGTGTGTTATTCATAATGTTCCTCAAATTAGTGATGTTGAAGCATTAATGAATATTATGAAGTTCCTTGGTTCTGATATTAAATATGAGAATGAAACTATATATATTGATAATAAAAATGTTAAGAATAAATATATTCCAGATGAATATGCTAGTAAGTTAAGAGCTTCTTATTATTTTATGGGTTCTTTATTAGGTGTATATGGTAATGTTAATATTGCATCTCCAGGTGGATGTGTAATTGGATCTAGACCAATAGATTTCCATTTAAAATCTTTTGAAAAGATGGGTGCTAAAGTAAAAGAAGTAGAAAATACATTTAATATTACTTCAAATGGATTAAAAGCAACTGAAGTATTCTTTGATTTCCCATCAGTAGGAGCAACTATTAATGTAATGATAGCTGCTGTAAGAGCTAAAGGTGTAACTAGAATACTAAATGCTGCAAGAGAACCTGAGATTGAAAATATCGCTGATTTCTTAATTTCTATGGGTGCTCATATTAAAGGAGCAGGAACAGGCACAATTGAAATCGAAGGAGTTACTGAATTAGGTGATGGAGAAGTAACTGTTATTCCAGATAGAATAGAAGCAGGTACTTATGTTATTATTGGAGCACTATTAGGTAAAAAATTAAAAATTAAAGGTGTTATTTCTGAACATATTGATTCTCTTTTATATAAATTAAAAGAGATGGGTGTTAATTTTAAAGTCTATGATGATGTTATTGAAATAAATAAAACTAAAAATTTAAAACCAGTTAATGTAAAAACTACTGTTTATCCTGGATTTCCAACAGACTTAGGACAACCTATGAGTGCTTTATTAACTCAATGTTCTGGAGAATGTGTATTCGAAGAAACTATTTATGAAAATAGATTAAGACATATTCCTTACTTAAATGCTATGGGAGCAAATATTAATACTTTAGATAAAAAAGCTGTTGTATTTGGTCCATCTAAATTAAAGGGAAGAAAAGTAAAAGCTACTGACTTAAGAGCTGGAGCTTCTATGTTAGTTGCTGGTATGATTGCTAATGGACAAACTACAGTTACTAATGTAGAACATTTATTAAGAGGATATGAAAGAATTGTGGATAAACTTAATGATGTTGGTGGAAATATCAAATTAATTGATGAATAGGTATTAAAAAACTTGCATTTTATGTATGTTTTGTTATATACTAAACCAGTAATGAATTTCTATGACTGACCTAAGTCATGGCGGAAGGAGGATTTAGATGAAAAAAAATTTACATCCAAATCAAGTTATGTGTACTTTTAAATGTTCTTGTGGAGCTACTTTCCAAGCATTAAGTGACAGAGAAGAACAAAACATCGAAGTATGTTCTAAATGTCATCCATTCTATACTGGAGCACAAGGAAATAAAAAGAAAACTGGTAACATTGAAAAATTTAACAAAAAATATAATCTTGACTAATATAAAAACTCACTTTAATGGTGAGTTTTTTTATCTTACTTTTTTAGTATAATCAGTTTCATAATCTATAGAATTAACTATTTTATCTGTGTATTTACCATATCCTTCAGCTAATTTAACATTCTTTAATATTTCTTTAAATACTTCGTATGAAGGTCTATCAGCATCTATATATTGTTTTATTAATTCACTTTCGCCTTTTTCGAATAAGCTTTGATAATAAATCATTGCATCATCAAAGTTTTCGTTAGCTCTTGAGTATTTAGGTAAATAATCAAAGTTTTTACTAATTAATTCAGGTGGATATCTAAACATTGATGGTGTTTCTTTATCATCAAATACATATTCATATTCTTTCTTAGGTACTAAGAAATGAATATATGATAATAGATTAGTGGCATTTCCTAGCATAGCTGAGTTTTCTTCTTTAAATCTATTGTTATTGTTTTCACCTGAATATGAATCCCATGTTGGATCACAAGCTGCGATCATATGGATATCATATTTATCGTCATCTATTCTTATTATATTTCTACGATGATTATTATTTTTTCCATATTGATTGTATTCATTTTTAGTATTTACTGAATAGTCTTCGATTTTAAAACCTAGTTCTCTTAGTACTTGCTTTAAGAATAAAGCGTATCCAACACATACTATATTTCCACTTCTTACTATGTTATGTAATGTTCTTGAGTCTTCAGGAGATTGTCCTTCTTTATATTCAAAAGATTTAATTATGTCATAAGCATATGTTACTTGTTCTACTGGAGAAAGGTTTTGACTAGTTATTAAGTTTTTGAAATAATTTATTGTTTCTCTCATAGCTAAAAATTCTTCGATTGTAGCTGTATATCTTTCACCATAATCAATTAGTATAGGATATTTTATTCCTTTTAATAATCTATAGTCATAATCTTTATTTTCTAGTTTTAGAATGATATAAGATGGATAGAAGTTTAATGATTTCATTTTTTCTATCATATTTTTTAATTCTTCTAAATCTCCATAGTATTCGATAGCATCATCGTCATTATTACAACTTATATAATCTTCATTTGTTGTTGTAGATATAGCATTAAAGTATTGAAGTTCTTTAGGATCTATATCATTTTCTATCATATATTTAATTACTTCATCTATGTTGTTATATATGCTTGGTATTATAAAGTTGTGACATATTATATTATATCTTTTGTTTGGATTAGTTATTGTTAAGTCTCCATTTAATAATTTTATTTCTTGAATTTTACCATCATAATATAAAGCATTTAATTCATATTTATCTATAAGTTTTTTAAAGTTAAATGATTCAATATTATTTATGTTTGTATGTTCTTTAATACCCTTGACTTCATTACTATTAAGTTCGTAATAGTTTGTTATTTTAAGATCTCTTAGTTTAGGATATAGTCCTAACACTTCAGGGTATTGAACAAATTCTCCCGGTACATTTATAATTTCAATATTTTCACTTAAATTATTTAATATTAGTTCTATAAATTCTTTAGAAATGTATTTAGTAATTATTTTATTATTTTCTATTTTAATTAAACTTGGTATATATGATTTATCTTTTTTTAATTCTATAGAATCTTTAGTTTGGCTATTTTCGATTGTGATAGTTATCTCTGAGGTATTTGAAATAGTATTAATTATTTCTTCTTTTCTTTTTATAAATTCTTCTTTCCAATTGTTATAAAAGTTTAAAGATTCTTCTTTTATATTACTCATATACTATCACCTATTTTAATTATAGCATTCTTATTATTAAAATAAATTGAATATATGTTAAGTGTATGTATTATTTAACAA
>CAMKAT010000008.1 GCA_946410555.1 uncultured Caryophanales bacterium
ACAATAGTTTAGGCAAAGATAGGTCGTCGCAAGCTATTTTTTTTTGCTCTAATTTATGGTAGTAATGGTTTTACTATCTTTTTTTTGCTTTAAAACGATAAATATTTATTTTTTTCTTGATTATGTTCATATAATATGATTTAATATAAGTGGTTTGTGATTATGGCACTGTGGATACACCTCTTCCCATCCCGAACAGAGAAGTTAAGCACAGTCACGCTGACGATAGTTTCGGCAAAAATAGGTCATCGCAAACCTTTTTTTGTGCATAAAATTATTTATATATATTTTATAGTAAACACTTGTCAGTTAAATTTTATTTTTTGTTGCAGTGGTTATATAAATATGTATAATTATAATAGGTGATAGAAAATGGATTATAAATATACATCAAGAAGTATCGAAGATACAATGGAATTAGCTGAAAACATTGAAGCTGAAAAATTCCCAGGTATGGTAATTTGTTTAAATGGTGAATTAGGTTCAGGTAAAACTGTTTTCGTTAAAGGTTTTGCTGGATCATTAGGTATTAAAGACAATATAACAAGTCCTACATTTAATATTGTAAAAGAATATGAAAATGGAGAATTACCTTTATATCATATGGATGTTTATCGTTTAGAAGAAACTGATGAAACAATTGGATTTAATGATTATTTCAATGGTAATGGTGTAACTATTATTGAATGGGCTGACATCATTGAAGATAAACTACCAGAAGAAAGATTAGATATAAACTTCAAATTAGTTAATGAGGATACTAGAGTTTTAGTACTTACACCTTATGGACAAAAATATGAAGATGTAGTTAATTTTGTTTTATAGGACACATAAGTGTCTTTTTTTGTGCTTTAGTGTTATAATACACATGTTTAAAGGAGTGGTTATATGTATTCATTATTTATAGATACTCATAATGTAGATATTAATCTAGCATTATATAAAGATTCTGAATTAGTTGATACAAGAGTTAAGTCTTCGTCATTACATCATTCAGATAATATAATGCCTTTATTAAGTGAATTATTAAATAGTAATAATGTAAGTGTTCATGATTTAGGTGAAATACTTTGCATTAATGGACCTGGATCATTTACTGGTGTAAGACTTGGAGTAACTATTGCTAAAACATTAGCATATACTCTTAATCTTCCTATAAAGACTATTACAAGCTTAGAAATGTTTGCAGTATCATCTGAATCAGAAAATGATAAACTTGTCATTATAAAGGATTTAAAAGGGTGTTTCGGAGGTCTATTTACATCTTCAAATGAATTAAAAGGAGAATACTTCTATAAGAGTAATTCAGAGTTTGAAGAATATGTTGAAGAAAACAATTTAAGAGAGAAAATCGTGGATAACAAAGTAGATTTCAACAAACTATATAGTTTCTTTAACACTAAAGAAACAACTAATCCACATAAAGTTAATCCAATCTATATTAAAGTTATTGAGGCTTTGAAAAATGATAAGAAGAGCAACATATAGAGATATTGATGGAATTAGTTTAATAGGTCATGAATTACATGATAACTTTGATCATTTATTTGATTTAAGTTATTTATTAAATAATGAATACTCTAGAATCTATATTTATGAAGAAGAAGGAAAAATCTTAGGGTTTATTCATGTAGATTCTCACTTTGAAATAATGGATTTAGTTAATATCGTAGTATTAAAAGAATATCAACATAGAGGTATCGGCAAATCATTACTTAAATTTGTTGTTGAAAACGAAACATACGATAAAATCATGTTAGAAGTAAGAGAAACAAATACTAATGCAATTAAGTTGTATGAAATGTTTGATTTTAAAGAAATTTATAGAAGAAAAAAATATTATGGTGATTGTGATGCAATCATCATGGAAAGGATGAAATAATGCTTGTGAAAAAGGATGTATATATATTAGGTATAGAATCTAGTTGTGATGAAACTAGTATTTCAATTGTAAAAAATGGTTATGAAGAAATAGCGACAACTGTACTTACTCAAATGGATACACATGCTTTATATGGTGGTGTAGTACCAGAGATAGCTTCTCGTATGCATACTGAAAATATTACTATGGTTCTTGAAGATGTATTAAAGAAAGCTAATATGTCAGTTGATCAAGTAGATGCAATTGCAGTTACTTATGCTCCAGGTTTATTAGGTGGTCTTTTAGTAGGTGTAGAATTTGCTAAAGTATTATCACTTGTTTATGATAAACCATTAATTGCTACTCATCATATCGCAGGACATATCTATGCTAATAATTTAGTTGATAGATTAGAATTTCCATTACTAGCACTTGTAGTAAGTGGTGGACATACTGAACTTGTTAAAATGAGTGGAGATTATCAATTCGAAGTCTTAGGTACAACTAAAGATGATGCAATCGGAGAATGCTATGATAAAGTAGCTAGAGTATTAGATCTTCCTTATCCAGGAGGACCTAATGTTGAAAAGTATGCACTTAAGGGTGAACATACTTATGAACTTCCTAAACCAATGGATAATGATTCACTTGATTTCTCATTCAGTGGTTTAAAATCAGCAGTTATTAACTTAAGTCATAACGAAATTCAAAGAGGTCATGAAGTTAGAAAATATGACTTGGCAAAAAGTTTTCAAGATGTAGCAGTTGAACAAGTAGTTAGAAAGACTAAACTTGCTATAGATAAATATAAAGATGAAATTAAAGAAGTAATTGTAGCTGGTGGAGTATCTGCAAATGGATACTTAAGAGATGAACTTAAAAAGTTATGTGATGAAGAAAACATTAAGTTATCTATTCCGCCATTAAAATATTGTACTGATAATGCAACAATGATAGCTTGTGCTGCATATCCTCAATTCTTAAAAGGTGATTTTGCAGACCTATCATTGAGAGCACAATCACAAGAGTATTTTTTCTCTAGTCCTAGTGTAAATAATAATCAATAACGATTATTATTTTTTTATTTAATGGTATAATTATGATAATAAAGGGTGATATGTGTGAATAATAGCTATTTAACAAATGAAGAATTAAATCAACTTAATAAATACTTTAATGCAACCAATTATTTAGCAGTTGGACAACTATATCTTTTAGATAATCCATTATTAAAAAGAAAATTAGAATTAAGTGATGTTAAACCTAGATTAGTAGGTCATTGGGGTACAATCCCTGGACAAAACTTTTTATTTACACATCTTAATAGAGCAATAACTAAATATGATTTAAATATGATATATATTGTTGGACCAGGACATGGTGGTCAAACAGCAGTTACTAATGCTTATATGGATAAAACTTATACTGAAGTATATCCAGAGATTACTCAAGATGAAGAAGGTATGAGAAAACTATTTAAACAATTCTCATTCCCAGGAGGAATTTCAAGCCATGTAGCTCCAGAAACTCCAGGTTCAATACATGAAGGTGGAGAATTAGGTTATTCATTAGCTCACGCATTAGGAGCTGTCTTAGATAATCCTAATTTAATATGTGCTACTATCGTTGGTGATGGGGAAGCCGAAACTGGACCACTTGCAACATCATGGAATGTTAATAAGTTTATTAATCCTGTAACTGATGGAGTTGTTCTTCCAATACTTCATTTAAATGGATTTAAAATATCTAACCCAACAGTTCTTTCAAGAATATCTCATGAAGAAATAAGTGATTTATTCAAAGGTTATGGATGGACTCCATATTTTGTTGAAGGTTCAGATATTAATGAAATGCAAAATAAAATGGCCAAAGTAATGGATGAAGTTATTACTAAGATAAAAGAATTAAAAAGAAGTGCAGAAGAATCTAATAATGTTAAAAATATAAAATGGCCAATGATTATATTTAGAACACCAAAGGGATGGACTGGACCAAGTGAAGTTGAAGGCTCATTTAAAGCTCATCAAGTTCCACTTCAAGTTGATTCTAGTTGTCCTGAAAACCTAGAAAGACTTGAATCATGGATGAAATCATATCATCCTGAAGAAATATTTAATAATGATGGAACTATCAAAGAAGATGTAATATCTTTCTTACCTAAAGGTGATAAGAGAATGTCTTCAAATCCAGTAGTAAATGGTGGACTTTTACTTAAAGATTTAATATTACCTAAGATTGAAGACTTTATGTTAGATAATAATCATGGTGATATTGAAGCACAAGATATGATGGAATTAGGTAAATATTTAAAAGAAGTAGTTAGACTTAATGAAGTTAATAAGAATTTTAGAATATTTGGACCTGATGAAGCAGCTTCAAATAGATTAAATCATGTATTCGAAGAAACAGATAGACAATGGTTATTAGATATAACTGAAAAAGATGAACATGTTGCACCATATGGTAGAGTAATAGATTCATATCTTTCAGAACATTTAGCTGAAGGAGCTTTAGAGGCTTATCTATTAACAGGTAGACATGGATTTATAGATACATATGAATCATTTGCAAGAGTAATAGATTCAATGATTGGTATATTTGCTAAATGGTTAAAGATGTGTAATGAAATTCCTTGGAGAAAAGATATTAGTTCTCTAAATATTATTGAAACTAGCCATATTTGGCAACAAGACCATAACGGATATACACATCAAGATCCAGGTTTAATTAATCATGTATTATGTAAGAAGAGACATATAACTAATATATATCTTCCATATGATACAAACTCACTTATTTATTATGCAGATAAGTGTTTAAAATCAAGAAATCATATTAATGTTATAGTCGCATCTAAACATCCACGCCCTCAATGGTTAACTAAAGAAGAAACTATTAAACATTGTGAAAAAGGAATTGGAATTTGGAAATTTGCTAGTGATGAAAATCCACAAGTAATACTTGCTTGTGCTGGTGATACACCAACACTTGAAGTATTAGCTGCTACTAAGATATTAAGAGAAAATAATATAAGAGTAAGAGTAATAAATGTTGTTGATCTTCAAAAACTAGAATCAATTAGTGATGAAGAATATGATTCATTATTCTTAAGAGGAGTTCCTACAATCTTCTCATTCCATGGTTATCCAAATGTTATAAGACAACTTACTTATAATAGAGATAGAGATTATGATGTAATTCATGGATATGAAGAAGAAGGAAGTATTACAACTCCATTCGATATGAGAGTAGTTAACTATATTGATAGATATCATTTAGTTATTGATACAGTAAGACTTCTTGGAAATACTAATGTTGAACTTAAAAATTATTGTATTTCGAAACTTAAAGAACATCATGATTTAATACGTGAAACAGGTAAAGAAATCGAAGAAGTTGAGGATTTCAAATGGTAGAGAGACTTGAAAAAGTCTCTTTTTTCAACAAATCAAATTAAGTTTTCAACAAATATTCAGAATTAGAACCATAAAGAAAGATTTTATGGTATAGTTAATGCAATCAAAAAAATAGTTTGATATAATATTTGTGACTGGTAGGTGATTAAAAAATGAAAGTAATTTTACTAAAAGATGTTAAAAAACAAGGTAAAAAAGATGAGATTATTGAAGTATCAGATGGATATGCAAATAATTTCCTAATTAAACAAGGTTTAGCTGTTCCTTACAACAATACAAATAAGAATAAATATGATCTTACTATGAAAAAAAGAGAAAAAGATGAAAAGGCAACAGTTGAAAGTTTTACTAAAGTTAAAAACGAATTAGAAAAATTAACTATTAAATTTAATGCAAAGACTGGTAAAGACGGAAAGATGTTTGGAACAATCTCAACAAAACAAATATCTGAAGAACTTAAGAAAAAAGGATATGATATTGATAAGAAGAAAATTGAGAGTGATCATCCAATCGACACTTTAGGTACTCATAAAGTAAATATTCTTTTATATAAAGGAGTTGTAGCAAATATAAACATTAACGTCATTTAGGGGGAAAATATATGGCAAAATCTATAGAAATAAAAGGAGAACCAAAGAATTTAGAAGCAGAAAAAAGTGTATTAGGTTGTGCTATAATGTCTGGTTCAGCTCTAGAAAAAGTATGTAATTCATTAAATAAAGATATGTTTTATGATTCTAATAACGGAATAATCTTTGAAGCATTATTAGATCTTCAAAAAGAAGGTAAAGATATTGATGCTTTAACTTTAAAAGATGAAATTGAAAAACATAAACCAATTAATGAAATCGGTGGAGTTGAATACTTATCAGACGTAATACAATCAGTTGTATCTTCATCAAATGTTGATTCATATATCGACATTGTTAAAGATAAAGCTTTAAGAAGAAATTTAATTAAAGCATGTGAAAAGATTGAACAAGTAGCAAGAGAAGGAGAAATTCCTACTGCAGATGCAATTGATTCAGCAGAAAAACAAATATTCTCAATTACAAAACAAAGAAAAGCTGGAGATTTTAAATTATCTTCACAAGTAGTTCAAAGTGCACTTAAAAACATTGAATATTTATCAAAAAATGGTACAGATGTTAATGGTATAGCAACTGGATTTACTGATTTTGATAAATTAACCGGTGGATTACAACCAAACCAATTCATTATTATTGCTGCGCGTCCTGCTATGGGTAAAACTGCTTTTGCACTAAATCTTGCTGTTCATGCTGCATTATCTAGCGGTAAAAGTGTTGGATTATTCAACTTGGAAATGAACGCTGAACAATTAATGAACAGAATGTTTGCTGCTGAAGGTGCAATTGAAGCTAGAAAACTTGCAACTGGTCAATTAAATAATGATGACTGGAAAAAGTTAAATGAAGCAGCTAGTACATTAACTGATGCTCCAATTTATTTCGAAGATGCTACTAATATCACAATCAGTGAAATTAGAGCTAAATGTAGAAGACTTGCCGAACAACATAATTTAGGATTGGTAATAATCGACTACTTGCAATTAATCTCAGGTGGTTCTGGCTATGGTGCCAATAGACAACAAGAGGTATCTGATATTTCGAGAAGTCTTAAGACTATGGCAATGGAACTTGAAGTACCTGTTATTGCATTAGCACAATTATCTCGTCAAGTAGAATCAAGAGAAGACAAACGCCCAATGTTATCAGACTTAAGAGAGTCTGGTTCTATTGAACAAGATGCCGATATCGTAGCATTCTTATATAGAGATGATTATTATAATAAAAAGGGTGAACAAGAAGAAAGTAATGTATCACTATCTGAACTAATTGTTGCAAAACACAGAAATGGTGCTACTAAAAATATTAAATTAGTATTTGAACGCAATATTAGTAATTTCCGTAATTATGTTGATGATAAGACTCAAGAAGAAAATTAGGTGATTTTATGAAAGATAAAATAATTAGTTTTCTATTTACAGGAATTATGATTATTTTACTATTTTTTATAGGCATGGATACTAAGGAATTAGGTAATCCTACGGAAGCTTATCAAGTATATTTAAATGGTCAGAAGATAGGTTTAATATCTTCTAAGAAAAATCTACTTGATATGATAGATACGGAACAAACAATGATTAAAGAATCATATGGTGTAGAAAAAGTATATCCACCAAATGGTCTTAGTATAAATAAAGTTTATACTTATAATCATGATATAGTTTCTGAAGAAAAAATATATAATGAAGTAAAAGAAAAAGAATCCTTCACAATCGAAGGGTATACTGTAACTATTACTTATAATGATAATTCTTCATCTACTATATTAGATAAAGGTATAAAAGAATTAAAAATATATACATTAGATAAAGATATAATTAAAGAAGCTTTATATAATACTGCTATTGCATTTATCGGAGAAGAAGAACTAGAATCTTATGAATCTAAAACTCAAAGTGAGATTATAGATGAAGGTGAAAAGTTAACTTCTGTATATTATGCAGAAACTATAACTATTAAGAAAGATTATATTTCATCTGAAGAAAAGATATTTACTGATGTAGATGAGTTATCAATGTATCTTTTATATGGAACTAACGAAAAACAAAAGACAGTAAATGTTAAAGCTACAGATGACCTAGAAACAATTGCAGATAATAATAACTTAAATATTCTAGAATTATTAGTAGCTAATCCTACAATTACAAGAGATACTCTTTTAATCGAAGGACAAGAAATAAATATTGGACTTATTGATCCAGTAGTATCAGTTACTTATGGTAAACAAGTAGTTGAAACTGTAGACATCGCTTATAGTACTAAGTATGTTGATGATGATGGTAAATACGCTTCTTATAAGGAGACTACTACTAAGGGTCAAAATGGTAAAACAAAGATTACACAAAATATCGTATATAAAAATGGTGAAATTACATCTCTGTTAATCGTTAATAAAGAAGTAATTACTCCAGTTGTTGATGAAGTAATCACTAGAGGTACTAAAGGTGTTAACTCTATGATTCATGATAATAGCTTAGGAACTGATGATTTCTACTGGCCAACATCAACACCATTCGTTATTACATCAACGTTCAAGTGGCGTTGGGGTAAACACCATAATGGTATTGATATTTCATGTTCAGGTTTTGGTACTCCAATTTATTCTTCAACAGCAGGTACAGTCGTAGAAATAAATTCATCATGTCCATCACGTGGATACTATGGTTCATCATGTGGATCTGGATATGGTAACTTTATTAGAATTAAAGATACAAATGGAAATTTAATTTATTACGCACATACAACAAATGATATAAAAGTTAGAGTTGGTCAAACAGTAACGCAAGGACAACATATTGGATATATGGGTAACTCCGGTTCTTCAACAGGAATTCACTTACATTGGCAAATTAATGCTCCTGATGGTACTGCTTTAGACCCATGTAAGGTGGCATTTAAATGTTAATAGAAATCTTAGCAAGTGGTTCTGAGGGAAACTCAGTATATATACAAACTAAGAATAAAAAGGTGTTAATTGATACTGGAATGAATTATAAATATTTAAAAGAAAAACTTGAAGAGATAAATGTAGATCCGAGTGAAATTGATATTATACTTATTACTCATACTCATTCGGATCATACATCTGCTTTAAAAGTATTTTTAAATAAAAATCATCCATTATTATTTATTGATGAAGAAATGTTAAATGAATTAGAATTCGTTAAAGATTATGACAATATAGAATTCAGATTTAAAGATTTTGATTTCGAAGGAACTATCATTGAAATGTTCCATACATCTCATGATGCACCAGCATCTCGCGGTTATATAATTAAAGATGGTGAAGAATCATTTGTTTATATAACTGATACTGGATATATTAATCAAAGATTATTTAATAAACTATATAATCATAATAAATATGTATTTGAAAGTAATCATGATGTTGAACTTCTTATGCATGGAAGATATCCACAATGGTTAAAAACAAGAATACTTTCAGATAAAGGACACTTATCAAATGCTCAAGCAGGTTTTTATTTATCTAAGATCATAGGCCCTGACACTAAGAAAATAGCACTTGCACATTTATCAAAAGAAAATAATGATCCTGAAGTTGCATTGAAAGATGTTAAATCAATTTTAAAAGAAAATGATATTAAATTTAATAATTTTGTTATAGCTAAACAAAGAGAGAGAATAGAATTATGATAAATATAATATGTGTAGGAAAACTTAAAGATAAATATTTAGTTCAAATGGCAGATGATTATTTAACTAGATTAACTAAATATCATAAAGTCGTAGTAACTGAACTAAAAGACTCTAATATTAAAGCTGAAGGAGACTTAATATTAAAGTTACTTAATAATAAAGACTATATAGTTACTATGGAGATTGGTGGCAAGAATTTATCTTCAGTTGAACTTAGTGAACTTATAGATAAAACATTTATTAGTTATCCTAACATTACATTTATTATTGGTGGTTCTGATGGTATAGACGAAAGAGTATTAGAAAAATCTAATTTCAGATTATCCTTTGGAAGAAATACATATCCACATGGAGTATTCAGATGTCTTCTTTTAGAACAAATTTATAGATCATTTAAGATATTAAATAATGAAAGTTACCATAAATAGGTAACTTTTTTGTTTAAATAACTTTTCTTATTTTGATATAATATCTAAAGGTGATTGTATGATTGGTAACGAATGGGATAAAGTACTTTTAGATATTATGTCTTCAGATTATTTTAAAGATTTAATGGAAAGAATAGATGAAGAATATAAAACTAAAACTATATATCCAAGTAAAGTAAATTTATTTAAAGCGCTTGTTAATACAGATTATAAAGATGTAAAAGTAGTAATTGTTGGTCAAGATCCTTATCATGGTGAAGGTGAAGCAATGGGCTTATCATTTTCAGTGAATGATGGTATTAAATTACCTCCATCACTAAAAAATATTTATAAAGAGCTTTTTGAAGATTTAGGTGTAACTCGTTTATCAGGTGATTTAACTGATTGGACTAAACAAGGTGTATTACTTTTAAATTCTACATTAACTGTAGTTAAAGATACACCAGCATCTCATGCAAAGTTAGGTTGGGATAAATTTACTGATGAAATTATAAAAAAAGTAAATGAAAAAGATACACCTGTAGTATTTATTCTATGGGGTAATTTTGCAAAAACAAAAAAAGAGTTAATAACTAACCCTAAACATTTAATAATTGAATCTAATCATCCATCTCCATTTAGTGCAAGAAAAGGTTTCTTTGGAAGTAAACCATTTTCTAAAACTAATGAATTTTTAAAAAAGAATAATATTGAAGAAATAAATTGGTAAAAAAAATCATTGATTATTCATCAATGACTTTCATATCTTCATCAAATAATTCAACTGTTTCATATAATGGTTGAATTTTTATTTTGTTTACTTTAGCGATTAATTTTGGAACTATTTTCTTAGTATAGTTAATTAATAAATTATTATTTTTATTATAAAAAGATTTAGCTGCTGTAATCTTAGTATCAGATTCATCAAATTTTCTTAAGATTTCTTTAAATTCTTTCTTTTCACTAAGTTTTTTATAATCATTATTAATTACTTTGATAGTATCAATCGCAGAATTAATTTTTGTATCTAATTCATAAGATGAAATACTACTTTTTTTAATTTTTTCTAATTCATTATAAAAATCTATTTCTTTTTTAGTAATTTTATTAACCATTGGTTTAGTTTTTAAAATTAATTGAAATCTCTCTTCTAACTCATCAATTATAACTTTTGATGAACCATCAATACGTGATTTATATGTTTTTAATTTTGTTAAATTATAAATATAAACACAAACAATTATAACTATTAATAAAGCTATAGTTGCAAAAATTATAAGAGTTGCATTCATTTTTATCACCTAGTATAATTATATCATGATGAATATCATAAAGGAAGATGAGAATAAATGAATATAAAAGTAGTGGTTGTAGGTGATCTAGAAACTAATTGTTATATTTTAGAAAAAGGTAATAGTGCTCTAATTATTGATCCAGGTGCTGAAGCTGAAAAAATCATTGCTAATGTTGATCCACAAAAGAAAGTATGTGGAATTCTAATTACTCATAGTCATCAAGATCATATAGGTGCAATTACTGAAGTATTTAATAGATTTGGATGCCAAATATATTCAATTAATAATTTAAAAGAAGGTATTAACAGAATAGAAAATTTTGAATTTGAAGTTATTCCTTGTCCAGGTCATTTAAATGATTTAGTAACATATTATTTTAAAGAATATAACATCATGTTTGATGGAGATTTTGTATTTAATGGAGGGATAGGAAGAACTGATATGGATGGTGCAAATGCTGTTGATATGAAGTTATCTATTCAAAATTTACTTCATTATCCAGAGAATACAGTTCTATATCCTGGACATGGTCCTCAGACTACAATTGGAGATGAAAAAAAGAATTTAATATATTTCACAAAGGTCCTATAGTACATTTTTTAATTACTATAGGCTTTTTTATGTTATAATTGTTTAAGAGGAGGATAGAAATGAAAAAGAGTAATAAAAATACTGTTTTAAAAGCAATAATTGCATTAATTGTTGTAGCTGTATTATTAACTTGGATAACTCCATCTGCCACTTTCAGTGAAGGTCAATTCTCAGCAGGTGATTTCGAAAGAGTTGGTATCTTTGATTTAAGTACTTATTCTTTAATGAGTTTTAGTTATTTCTCAAATGTATTTGCATTCTTATTTATTATTGCTGGATTTAGCATGTTCTTAAATAGATTAGATGCATTTAAGAAAATAGTTAAAAGTATTGCTTCTAAATTAAAAGGTAAAGAATTAGCATTCTTAATTGGTTCATTAGTATTCTATGGAGTACTTGCTAGTATTATTAAAGATTCATTCGTATTATTAGTATTTGCACCATTAACAATTGCTATCATGACTGAATTAAAACAATCAAAGATTAATACTTTTATTGCATCATTTGGTGGAATTTTACTAGGAACACTTGCTTCTACATATAATGGAACTGTTACTTCAATTCTTAAACAAACATTTACAAGTATTAAAGACTTTAATACTGAATTAATTGTTAGTGTTGCATTATTTGTAGTAGGTGGAGCACTTTTAGTAGTTCTAGCATTACAAGATTCAAAGAAGAAAAACTTTGAAGCAACTGAAAATATTTTAGAAAGTAAATCAACTTTAGCTGAAAAGGTTAAAGCTAAAAAAGTATCAACTTTACCATTAATTATTATTGGTGTACTTGTTAGTGTAATCTCAGTACTTTCAATGATTGATTGGTCTGGTATGTTTGGAGTTAACATATTTAGTGATTTAGCTACTCAAATTACTGAATCAACAATTGGTGGTGTTACTGTATTTAAGTATTTATTTGGACAAACTTCAATTGCATTTGGAGAATGGACATTATACTTAATTAGTGGATTATTAGTAATTAATACATTAATTTTAGCTTTAATTTATAGAGTTAAATTTGACGAAGTTATTGATTCGTATTTAGATGGATTTAGAGCTTATGCTAAACCAATCTTTGCAGTATTCTTAATCTATGTTGTGTTTGAAACTAACTGGTTCTTCCCAACATTAGCTACTGTTTATAATTGGATTTTAAATACTTTTGGTGATAATTCATTTACTTGGATTATTGTTTCTATGATTGGATCAATCTTTGCTTCATCATATGAATATTTAATTACTCCATTATCTGGATTCTTTACTTCAGTTGGAACTAACTCACAAGATGTTGTAGCATTTGCTACTCAACTTGGAAGTGGATTAGTTGCATTCGTTGCACCAACTAGTATATTCCTAGCTCTTGGATTAACAATCTTAAATATTGATTACAAAAAATATTTAAAATTCATATGGAAATTCTTTGCAGCAATGTTTGTTATTTCTATTTTAGTTTTAATTATTTTAGTATAATCATATAAAACTGGAAATTATTCCAGTTTTTTGTTTGACTTAATAATAAAGATATAATAAAATACATGTAGCAATGCAATGATTATGTCTTAGTAATTATATACTGAGCTTTTAGAGAATGGATATCACCGGCTGAAAGTATCCTAAGTGAATATATAATGAAATTTCAACATAGGAGTATTGATCGTAGATACGCGTTAAGTATATAAAGGTGATTATAAAGTCATGAAGTAGGATGGTACCACGAGTAAATTCGTTCCTATATTCATGGCTTTTTTTATTTTTAGAAAGGATGAATCGTATGAAAGAAAAAGGATTAGAAATTAAAAATCAATTATTAGAAGACATTAAGTCAGTTAATACACTTCAAGATATTGTAGAATTAAAGTCAAAATATATTGGTAAAACTGGTGTAGTAACAGGTTTAATGAAAAACATGAAGGACTATGCTCCTGAGGAAAGAAAAGAAATTGGACAAATTGTTAATGTAATTAAAACTGAAGTTAATGATATTATTTCTACAAAAGAAAAAGAAATTAATGAGGCTATTTTAAATGAAAAGTTAAACAAAGAAAAAATAGATATTACATTACCAAGTAAAAAGATTAAGAGAGGTTCTTTACATCCAATGACTAGAATAACTGAAGAATTCGAAGATCTATTCGTTTCTATGGGTTATACAGTATTCGAAGGACCTGAGCTTGAAAGTGATGAAAACTGTTTCCAAAAATTAAATTTACCAAAAGGACATCCAGCTAGAGATGCTCAAGATACATTCTATCTTAAGGATGAAGTAGAAAACTTCTTACTTAGAAGTCAAACTTCAACTGCTCAAGTTAGAGCAATGGAGGCAAATGTTGATAAAGGACCTATTAGAATTGTTTGTCCAGGTAAAGTTTATAGAAGAGATGAAGATGCAACTCATTCTCATCAATTTATGCAAATCGAAGGATTAGTAATTGATAAAAATATTTCTATGGCAGACTTAAAAGGTACTTTAGAAGTAATGATGAAAAAAGTTTTAGGAGAAAAAACTCAAGTTAGATTTAGACCAAGTTACTTCCCATTTACTGAACCATCAGTAGAAGTAGATGTTACTTGCTTCAAATGTGGTGGTAAAGGATGTGCTTTATGTAAACAAACTGGATGGATTGAAGTTTTAGGTGCTGGTATGGTTCATCCTGATGTATTAACTATGAGTGGATATGATCCAAAAGTATATCAAGGTTTTGCCTTTGGTACAGGGTTAGACCGTATGGCTATGTTTAAATATAATATTCCAGATATTAGAACAATATATGGAAATGATATAAGATTTATTGAACAATTTGATAGAAAGGATGAGGACTAATGTTATTAAGTAGAAAATTCGTATCTGATTATATCGATTTAGATGAAAATTTAACTATTACTGATATTGCAGAATCAATGACTAATGTTGGTAACGAATATGATGATGCTTCTAATTTAATTAAATGTACTAATTTAGTTACTGGTGAAGTATTAGAGTGTGTTGATCATCCTGATAGTGACCACTTACATTGTTGTAAAGTTAATGTTGGTAGTGAAGTATTAGATATCGTATGTGGAGCTCCAAATGTAAGAAAAGGACTTAAAGTTATCGTTGCACTTCCTGGAGCTAAACTTCCAGGCGGAGAAATCAAAAGTGGAATGATCAGAGGACAAGCATCAAATGGAATGTTATGTTCAATCGCAGAATTAGGTTTAGATAATAAATTCCTTAAACCTGAAGATAAGGAAGGTATTCATGAACTTCCAACTGATACTGAAGTTGGAATTGATGCAATCAAAGCTTTAGGTTATGACGATGAGGTTATTGATTTTGAATTAACTTCAAATCGTGGAGATCTTTTAAGTATCTTAGGTATGGCTTATGAATTAGGAGCTATCTATGATAAGAAAGTTAAAGATATTGATTTAAAATATAATTCTAATAATGATGATGTTAATAAAGTATTTACTGTTGATGTTAAGACAGATGATTGTACATTATTCTTAGCTAAGAAAGCATTAAATGTAACAATCAAAGAAAGTCCTGATTTCATTAAAGAAAGACTTATTGCATCTGGAATTAGACCAATTAATAATGTCGTAGACATTTCAAACTATGTAATGCTTGAAACTGGTCAACCTCTACATTATTATGATGCAGATAGACTTGGAGATACTTTAATTGTAAGAAATGCTAATGAAGATGAACATTTAACTACATTAGATGGTATTGAAAGAGTATTATCAACTGATGATATTGTAATTTCTGATAAGGAAAAATCTGTAGGACTTGCAGGTGTTATGGGTGGTTTATCAACTGAAGTTGAAGATGACACTAAAAACATTATTATTGAATCTGCAATCTTTGATTCAATTAAAATTAGAAAAACAAGTAAAAAGATTTTAAGATCTGAAGCTTCAAATAGATTTGAAAAAGGATTAGATCCAAAGAGAACATACATGGCAATGGAAAGAAGCTGTGCATTACTAGAAAAGTATGCAGATGCTGAAATCGTTGGTGGAATAGTTGAATATAATAATTCAGATGTTAAAGATGCAAATATTGATATCACAATTGATAAGATTGAGAGTGTCTTAGGAATTGAAATTTCTAAAGAAGAAGTTATATCTATTTTCAAAAAACTTGCTTTTGAAGTTAAAGATAATGGAGATTCTTTAAATGTAACTGTTCCTTCAAGAAGAAGAGACATTAAAATTCAAGAAGATTTAATCGAAGAAGTTGGAAGAATTTATGGTATTGATTCAATCGAAGGAAGACTTCCATTACTTGAAACAATCAGAGGAAGTTATGACAAAACTAAGAGACAAATCAAACATAAATTAGCAGAAATGGGATTAAATGAAACTATGAGTTACACATTAATTCCTAATTCTGAAGTTCATAAATTTACTAAAGATGAATTTACTGATGTAACTTTAAATGACCCAATGAGTGAAGATAGAAATACTCTAAGATATAGCTTACTATATTCATTAAATGAAATTTATAAATATAATAAAGCTAGAAATAATCCTAATATTTCAATCTTTGAAATGGGTAAGGGATTCTTCAAGAATAACGAAGGTATTTATACTGAAGAATTAAAACTAGGAGTTTTAATGTCAGGTGAATATGAATTAGATATTCAAAGAGAATCTGTAGACTTCTATCATATCAAAGGTATCATGGAAGAATTATTATATTTCTTAGGATATGAAGGAAGATATAGTTTGTTAATTAATGACTATATTCCAGATGAATTACATCCTGGTATTAGTGCTGCTATTAATGTTAACGGAACTAACGTAGGTGTAATTGGTAAACTTCATCCAAATGTTTCTAAAGATAATGTTTATGTTATGGAAATTAACTTAACTAAATTATTATCATTAAGAACTGGATCAATGAAATATAAAGATATTTCTAAATTCCCAGGAGTTTATAAAGATGTTGCATTTATCGTAGATAATAAAACTACATCATTAGAAATTGAAACTGCTATCAAAAAATCTGGTGGAAAATTATTAACAAATATTCAAATATTTGACCTTTATCCAAATGTTGAAGAAGGTAAAAAATCTATGGCATATAAATTATATTTCCAAGATCCTTCAAGAACATTGTCAGATGAAGAAGTTATGGAAGTATTTAATAAGATCATCAGTGATGTTGAATCTAAATTAAATGCTAAAGTAAGAAATAGTTAATATAATGTAAAGTGTGAATTATTCACACTTTTTTTATTTTTTTTATTTATTTTGTCCCTATAATTAAAATAGAAAGAGGTTGAATATATGAAATTGAAAAATATTATTTTTAGAAAAATTAATTTATTGTATTTTCTTATTTTATTCTTATTAGGTACTAGTACATTAGTAACATTATATTCTTATATTAATACAAGAGAATCATTTGAATTTTTCTTAAGAGAATTACCTTCATTAATTGTAGAAACAGACAAGAATGTTACAAAAATTGAAGAAGCTTATACTCAAACTGAGATTAAAGCAGTAAAGGATTCTTCATATTATTTAATAATTGATGAAAACTTAAAAGGAAATGAATGTAAGGCTATTCCAATCCCAGATATTATCAATAAAGTTGGGCAAACTTTAAATGTTCCTGATGATAGTACACCTAATTTTAGTTGTGATTTAGTTTCAACTACAACTGTATCTGGTGTAACTGATTTTATTTATGTAAGTAAAGATAAGTTTGAATCTTATGAAACTGATAAAAACTATTATTTAATTACAGTTAAAGATATTAAAACTTACAAAAAACTACTTAAAAAATATGATTTAACATATACATTCCGTTTTATTGGATTTAATATATATGATCAAGAAATCAATGTTAATCGTGAATTCTATTCTTTAATATCTAAAGTATTAATGATTCTTGCACTTATAGTTGTAATATTCATGAATACTAGGGGATATATATTAAGTAATACTAAGAAATCTAGATCTAAAAAGAAAGTGGAATCACCAACAAAGAATATTGTGATTACTACTTTAGTAGTTACTGTAGTTCCTTTAGTATTATCATATGTTTTTGTAGAAACATTTTTATTAGGAATCATTCAATTATAATTAGGAAATTATGCTGATGCATAATTTCTTTTTTATGCTATAATTTTTAAGGAGGAAATTTATGAAAAAGGTAATTATTTTATTATTAAGTTTATTTATACCAGTACTTGTTAATGCTGATGTATACAATTATGAAGATTTAACTATTAGTGTTGATGAATCAACATATACTGTATTTACTAGAGATAATTTAGATAATAATTCAATTCTTCAAGAATATAATATTGATAAAGATATTATCATAGAAGAAATGACTAAAAAGAAAATCTATATCGAAGGATATGATTTTGACAATTTAACAGCTAATTCTCAATTTGTAATAACTATTGATGATTCTAACACTGAAGGAAATCTTACTGATTATCCTGAATCAAGAATTAAAACTAAAACTAAATTCTTTAGAGAGGCTTCGAATGTAACAGATTCTGGTGTTTATAAAAAGAACGGTTATGCTTTTGTATATAGAACATATAAAACAACACAAAACTTAAAAACTTATTATTTCTATGAATACTATACTGTTATTAATGGAAAAGATTATAATATCTTTTTCTCAAAAACAGGAAGTGATTTTACTGAAGAAGAAAAGAATAGTTTTAAATCTATGATTGATACAATTAAGTTCAATACTAAAACAAGTGTATTTGATGGATCAGTTGCTTATAAATTAGGTTATTTTACTGGTATTTTAGTTGTAATAACAGCTATCATAGTAGTAGTTATTAAGTTTGCAAAACCTAAAAAGAAAAATTAGTGTAATAAAGCTCCTTAGGAGCTTTTTTTAGTTCTTAAAAGTATCTTTAAATGATATAATTATTAAGTGAAAAGAGTTGATAACATGGACATTTTAAAAGGATTAAATAAAGAACAACTAATGGCGGTTCAACATATAGATGGACCATGTTTAGTTATGGCAGGTGCAGGTTCTGGTAAAACAAGAGTTTTAACTACTAGAATTGTTAATTTAATAGAAAATGGAGTTAATGATTATAATATCTTAGCTATTACATTTACTAATAAAGCTGCCAAAGAAATGAAAGAAAGAATTACTAATATGTATGGGGAAACAAGTGCATTCATAGGTACATTCCATGCATTTGGTTTAACTATATTAAGAAAATATTATAACTACTGTGGTCTAGAAAAGAATTTTACTATCATAGATAGTGATGACTCATTATCTATTATTAAGAAAATATTAAAATCTAAGAATTTAGATCCTAAAAAGTATAGTCCTTATACTATTAGAAATAAAATATCGTTTATTAAGAATGAAGATTTAAGTGATGTTGAAATAGCTAGAACTATGAACACTCCACTTGATAAAGTATATATTGATATTTATAAATCTTATCAAAAGTTACTTAAAGAATCTAATGTTGTAGACTTTGATGATTTACTTTTAAAACCAGTAAGATTATTTCAAGAAAATGAAGATATATTAGATATATATCAAGAAAGGTTT
The DNA here is from genome assembly GCA_946410555.1 of uncultured Caryophanales bacterium. Taxonomy (GTDB): domain Bacteria; phylum Bacillota_I; class Bacilli_A; order RF39; family UBA660; genus UBA6985. The sequence continues at coordinate 19,357 of CAMKAT010000008.1, forward strand.
AAATATATCTTAGTAGATGAGTATCAAGATACAAACCCAGTCCAATATAAGTTCTGTAGATTATTATCTTCAAAATATAGAAATATCTTTGTAGTAGGAGACATGAATCAAAGTATCTATGCATTTAGACAAGCAGATTATAAAAATATTGAATATTTTGAAAAAGATTACAAAGAATGTATTGTATATAAACTTGAAGAGAATTATCGTAGTACAAATAATATCTTAAATGCTGCAAACCAAGTTATTAAGAACAATGTTCATCGTAAAGATTTAAAACTATGGAGTGAAAAAGGTGATGGACTTAAGATTAAATATAAAAGATGCTATGAAGAAAAAGATGAAGCACATTATGTAGTAGGTGAAATCAAAAGACTTATTGATACAGGTGTAAGAAGAAAAGACATAGCAATTCTTTATAGAACTAATGGTCAATCACGTGTAATCGAAGAAGAAATAGTTAGAAATAATATTCCTTATAAAGTAGTAGGTTCTATTTACTTCTACAATAGAAAAGAAATCAAAGATCTTATTGCATACTTAAGACTAATTTATAATCATAATGATTCTATTTCTCTAAGAAGAATTATTAATGTTCCTAAAAGAGGAATAGGTCAAACTTCAATTGAAAACTTAAGTGATGCTGCAGAACTACAAGGTTTATCAATGTATGATTGTTTATCTTCCAAAAAAGAACTAGAATTTAAAAAGTTAATTGATGAATTAACTGAAGATTCAAACAACATGAGTCTTACTTCTTTAATAGATACTATTATTACTAAAACTGGTATGAAAGAAGAATTAGAACATGAAGATTCTCTTGAATCTGAATTAAGACTAGATAACTTAATGGAATTTAAATCAGTTACTGAAAACTTTGAAGAAAATGAAGGTATCATTGATTTAGGTGCATTCTTAGAAGAAGTTTCGTTAGTAGCAGATATGTCTCAACATCGTGAAGATGGTGATGAAATTACATTAATGACAATTCATGGCGCTAAAGGTCTTGAGTTTGATGTAGTATTCTTAATTGGTATGGAAGATGGAATTTTCCCACATAGCAATTCATTCATGGAACCTGATGGTTTAGAAGAAGAAAGAAGACTATGCTATGTAGGTATAACAAGAGCAAAAGAAATACTTTACTTAACTAATGCAAGAAGAAGACTTCTTTATGGTCAAACTAAAGAAAATCCTGTTTCAAGATTCGTTAAAGAAATTGATGATTCATTAATTGATAATCAAAATATTAATGATACATCACTTGAAAAACCGGTTGATACAAGCAAAATGTATGTTGAAGGTAATAATGATAATATTAAACAAGGAGATACTATTGAACATGAAACTCTAGGTCTTGGAGTAGTAGTAAAAGTAGACGGTTCCCTAATAGATGTTGCATTTAAAACTGGTATTAGAAAACTTATGAAGAATCATAAGAGCATAAAAAAAGTAGATTAATTAATCTACTTTTTTAATATCCTGATTTTTCTTTAATAATTTTATTAAATGCTGGATCTTCTTTAGATTTAATTGCTAAAGCAGCACCTGCATCCATAATATCTTTTAATTCTTTTTCGTTTTGTTTTTTTCTTGTTTCTTTATCAGGCATAGTATTAACAGTATTTGCTTTTACTTCTTCTTCCATAACTATCTTCCTCTTCCTTTTTCAAATTCTTCTACTACTTCTTCATCAGCTAACTTTTTTTTTTCAAATTCTTCTTTAATAGTAGGTAATAGTTCTTCTCTTAATTGAAGAAGATTAGCAAGTATTTCATCATATGTACCATGTTCTAATGATTCTATGTTTTCCATACCTACAGTATTATATGTATCATAGTTTGTTTTCTTATTATAAATACCAACAGCTAAATCAAATTCTTCATTTAATTCTCTTACTGCATTTGGAAGTTTACTCATAATACGTGCCATTGTTTGACTTGAAGCACCTCTACCAATTTCAAAGTGTCTTCTAATAGCATTTGCTTGGGCTAACTCTAATGTAGGGTTAACTACAAGTAACATAATATCTTTACCTTGATCTTTCAACATTTGCATTTTTTCTTTAATACTTGGAGTAGTTACATCTCCTTCGTATACCATAATGTTAGTTCCTAACACTCCAGAAAATACTATTGATTGAATTAAGTAAGATTTACCAGCTCCAGGAACACCTGTTAAGAAAATACATTTTTTTACATCTGGACTTTTAGCTTGTCTTTCAAAAGCTTCAGCAGCTAAACAAGCGCATGAGTTATGAACAACTTCACTATATCTTTTTCTTGATTCAATTGATTCAGTATAAATAGGGAATGTTTCTTTCATAAGGTCTGCACATATATATTTACCGTTAAATGAAGATTCTAATCCATTATATTTTTGAATATGTAATTCTTCATTTTCTTCAGCATCATTAATTATAAATTCTTGTGCATCAATTAATCTTTGTACTTCCTCAGGAGTCTTATTTAAAGCTTCAGGAGTAAGATTATTTAGTCTTCTGATTTTTCCTTTTATCATTTAAATCACCTATATTAATTATAATCTATTAAAAAAATATAGTAAATAATAACTTATATTGGTGTATAATAGTTATTGTCAAGGAGAAGTGTATGAAAGATAAAACATTAGTTATTTTAGCAGCAGGAATGGGTTCTCGTTTTGGAGGACTAAAACAAATTTATCCTGTTGGACCTAACGGTGAATTTATAATGGATTATTCAATCTATTCTGCCGTTAAGTATGGTTTTTCAAAAGTAGTATTTGTAATACGTGAAGAACACAAACCACTTTTTGAAGAATCTATTTGCAAAAGAATCGAAGGGAAAGTAGATTATGCTTTTGCATATCAAAAATTAGAAGATATTCCTGAAGGATTTACTGTTCCCGAAGGAAGAAAAAAACCATGGGGAACAGCACATGCAATCTATTGTGCAAGAAAAGAGATTAAGGGTAACTTTGCAGTTATCACTTCAGATGATTTCTATGGAGATGAAGCCTTTAAAGATTTAAGTGATAGTATAAATGGTGAAGATTATTCTATCATTGGATATAAAGTTGGAGATACTTTATCAGAAAACGGTTCCGTTAAAAGAGGAATTGTTAAATCTAAAGATGGTATAGTAGAACAAATTATTGAATCTAGTTGTGTATTAGATGGTGATTCAGTAGTATGTACTCCTCTTGATACAAGTAAACCTAAGTTTACTGTATCTAAAGATAATTCTTGTTCTATGCTTATGAATGGATTTACTCAAGAATTAATTAAAAAGATTGAAAGAGTAATGAAGAGTGAATTCGAAGTCCATAAAGATGATTTGATGAATTATGAAATGTTACTTCCTGATATTATGGATGAATCTATTAAAGAAGGTGTAAAAATACAAGATATAACTACTAATTCAAAATGGATTGGTATGACTTATAAAGAAGATGCAGAAGTCTTAAAAAAATTTATTAATAACGAAATAGATAAAGGTATATATCCAAAAGTGCTATGGAAATAGAATAGTACTTTACACTATATAATCTATTTTGTTTGATATACTAAATATTTATGGGTATAATAAAAAATACATTTATGTAAAGGAGAATTAGATATGACAGCAGATGAAAAAGAAACAATATTAGTTGAATTATTTAATGCTAAAAAATCTAAAGAAATAGAATCAAAAAATTTAAATAATTCAATCAAGGGATTAAGAATAAAAAGATCAAGAGTTGCTAGTCAAATAGCTGGCATGAGCCAAGAAAGACGCGAAGCATATTTAAGTTTAATAGGTAAAGGTAAATATGTTGAAATTATCATGGAACCTACAAGATTAAAAAATGAATTAATGAGTTTAGAAAGATCAGCTACTGAACTTTATGAAGGTGAACCTAATTTAAAAGCTATTAAGGCTTATGAAGTAAAAGGACCTGTTTTACAAGAAGATATTGAAATAGCTGAAGCAGAAGCTGAAAAAGCTGAACAAGAAATAGCTGATATTATTTCTAGATACATCGATTTAGTAACAACTAAAAGAGGTATTAATGATTATCTTAGAACTCAAGAAAAACTTCTTAAAGTTGTATCTAAAGAACTTAGAATTATTAATAAAGAAATTAAGAGAACAGACAAGAAAAAAACAGATGAACATGTTCTTAGAAGAACTAAATAGTTCTTCTTTTTTTGTGCTTATTTGGTATAATATATATAGGTGAAAATTATGAATCAAGAAAGATACAATGAACTAGTAGAACTTCTAAATAAAGCTAATTATGAATATCATGTTATGGATAATGCAACAACATTAACTGATGAAGAATATGATAATTATTTAAGAGAAGTTTATGAAATCGAAGACAAACATCCTGAATGGAAAAGAGATGATTCTCCGACTACAAAGATAGGTGGAATAATCTTAGATAAATTTGAAAAAATAACTCATAATATTCCAATGATGAGTTTACAAGATGTTTTTAATGAAGATGAAATAATTCATTTTGATGAAGTAATCAGAGAAAAGATTTCTGATCCTAAATATGTTTGTGAACTTAAAATTGATGGTTTATCTGTATCTTTAAAATATAAAGATGGTGTTCTTGTAAGCGGAGCTACTCGTGGTAATGGAGTAGTTGGTGAAGACATTACTAATAATGTTAAAACTATCAAACAAGTACCATTAAAATTAAGTAAAAAGATAGATATTGAAGTTCGTGGAGAAATATATATGTCTCACAAAGTATTTGACGAACTTAATGAAGAACGTATAAAAAATAATGAAGAACCATTCAAAAATTGTAGAAATGCTGCCGCAGGATCTGTAAGACAACTTGATTCAAGTGTAGCAGCTAAAAGAAAACTTGAAGTTTGGATTTATCATTTACCAAATCCTGAAGATTATGGTATTAAAACTCATGAAGAAGCACTTAAGTTTATGGCTGATTTAGGATTTAGAGTAAATCCTAATAATAAACTTGTTAATGGAATTGAAAAAGTTATGGACTTTATTCATGAAAAAGGTGAAATAAGAGCTGAACTTCCATATGATATTGATGGCGTTGTTATTAAACTTAATGATTTAAAAGGTCATGAAATCATGGGTAACACTGTTAGATATCCAAAATGGGCAGTTGCTTATAAGTTCCCAGCACAAGAAGTTGAAACTAAATTAAAAGATATTATATTTACTGTAGGTAGAACTGGACAAGTTACTCCAAATGCTGTGTTGGAACCAGTTATGGTTATGGGTTCACTTATATCTAGAGCTACACTTCATAATGAAGATTATTGTATTACTAAAGATATAAGAGTAGGTGATACAGTTAAAATCATTAAAGCAGGAGATGTTATACCTAGAGTTGAATCAGTAGTTTTAGATAAAAGACCAAGTATATCTAAACCATTTGAAATGGCAACTGAGTGTCCTATTTGTAATTCTAAATTAGTTAAAAAAGATTCTAACTATTATTGTGTTAATGAATCTTGTCCAAGACAAGATATTGAATCACTTATTCATTTTGCATCTAGGGAAGCAATGAATATCGAAGGTTTAGGAGATTCAATTATTGAAGACTTCTATAATATGAATTACTTAACTAGAATAATTGATATTTATAGATTAGATGATTTTAAAGAAGAGTTAAAACTTCTTGAAGGATTTGGTAATAAATCTATTGAAAAACTAATGGATTCTATTAAAAAGAGTAAAGAAAATTCATTAGAAAAGTTATTATTTGCTATAGGTATAAGAAATGTTGGCGCTAAGACAGCTAAGATCTTAGCTAGAAGATACAAAACAATTAATGCTTTAATGGATGCATCTATTGATGACTTATCTTCAATAAAAGATATTGGTCCTACAATCGCAGAATCAGTATTCAATTATTTTAAAGAAGAAAAGAATATTCAATTAATTAAAGACTTAAAAGCTGAAGGAGTAAATCTTGAATACTTAGGAAATGATACTGAAGAAGTAACTCCATTTACTGGTAAGACTTTTGTATTAACTGGTGGATTAAATGATTATACAAGAGATGAAGCTAGGGAAATAATTGAATCAAATGGTGGAAATGTATCAGGTTCTGTATCTAAAAAGACAAATGTAGTTATCGCAGGAGCTGATCCTGGAAGTAAATATTCAAAAGCTGTAGAGCTTGGCATCGAGATTTGGGATGAAGAGAAATTCAAAGAGGTGTTAAATGAATTATAATATTCCATTTATAATCGCTCAAATACTTGGAATTATTGTATTCATCACTGGAGTAATAAGTTATAGTAAAAAAGAAACTAAACAAGTCTATTTATATAATGGACTAACTAACGGGCTATGTGTTATTGAATATGTATTGTTAGGTGCTTATACTGGTGCAATATCATGTTTAATAGCTACTATTAGAAATATTATATTTATTAATTATAAGAAAAAGATTCCTTTATCTTATTTGGTGATATATTTAGTTGTTGCTGTTTTAATAAATTCATTATTTATAAAATCGTTCATAGATATTATACCTGTATTTAATATAGTTATATTTTCTATAGCACTATGGACTAAGAATATAAGACATATTAAAGTCACAGGTATAATGACATGTACTAATGGTGTTATATTTAATGCTTATAAACAAGCATATACTTCAATACTTTATGAAGCTGTATGCGGAATCGCAGGTATACATGCATTAATAGAAATTAATCGTTCAAAAAAGAAGATTAAGTAAACGTATATATTATATTTTTTTGATATGTTATAATTTATTTGATAAAAATTGAGGTGATTATTATGACTAAAAGAGTCATGAAGAAAGCAATTAAAGAAGAAGAAAAGGCAAAAAGAGTAAAACCAAAATTTACTGTAAGAGTAAGAAGATTCTATAAAAACAATAGAATTTATTGCATCTTAATGGGTATCTCCTTTGTTTGTATTCTTTTAATTATACTTGCATTACTTGCTCATTTCATTCATCAAAACACTGCTAATCCATATGGAAACAGACTTGAAGGAATTGAAGATCATAAAGTAAGTGATAATATCGAGGAAGTTAAAAACAAAACTAAAGAAGTAGAAAATGTTGAAGTAATTACTATTGAACAAAAAGGTAAAATTATTTGGATTAACATTAAAGCAAAACCTGAATGTTCGCTAGAAGATTTACAAAACATCGCTAACGATACATTAAAATACTTCTCACCTGAAAACTTAAGTTACTATGATATCCATTACTTAATGACTAGAGAAGGCAAAAAAGGATATTTTGGTGATAAGTCATCAAGCAGTAGTACTATCGCATGGGCTAAGTACAATTTAGATGAGGATGGTACAAATGAATAGAAAGACTAAAAGAATATTCTTAATTATTATTAGTGTATTATTAGTAATCCTATTTATTGTCGTAGGTCTTAATTTATTAAAAGATAAAAACTCTTTAAGTGTTGAAGAAAAAAAATACTTAGATACTAATTCATCAAAAGTTTTTGATGTGTTTATTCCTAACGATATTTCAATCTTTGGTGATTCAGGAACTGGAGTATTCTTTGATTTTATTGAATATTTAAAGAAAGATTTAGGTATTAATATCAATAATCATAATACTAAATATGAATCAAACATTGATTCATATGGTTTCTATATTACTAAAAATTATAATGATAATGATTCATTATTCTATAAAGATCATTTTGTAGTTATTTCATCATTAACTGGTTTAGTTAATAACTTTAATCCGGTAGGTAATACTGTAGGTGTTATCAAAAACGATACATCCTATGTAGCTAATTACTATAATATTGATGAAGCAAACTTTAAATCGTATGATTCATTTAATCAAATGACTATAGATTTAGGTAATGGAACTATTAAGTATGCAATTGTTGCACTTAATGAATATAAACCTACATTAATTGAAAATGGAATTAATATTGTTTACCATATCTCAGATTTAAATAAATACTATTACTTCCATTATGGTGATAATAAAACTTTAAATTCAATTTATAAGAAAATGTCTAATAAGTTTATTAAGAATGAATTAGATAAATCTTATAATAAAAATAATTACAAATTATTTATAGATAAACTTGGTATTAGTGATGTTGAAGAAGATACATTAACTAATAAAGTTTATAAATATGGGTTTGTTGAAAATCTTCCTTATGAAATTCTTAAGGGTGGAGAATATGGTGGTATTACAGCTCAATATCTTCAATTATTCCAAGAATTTAGTGGTGTTGAATTCACATATCAAAAATATCATAGTTTTGATAAATTAAATGCAGCTGTAGCTAATAATAAAATAGATTTATTCTATAACTATTACACTACAGAAACAGGATTTACTGATTCCGGTGCTTTAAGTTTAATTAACTTCTATGTATATGCAGATAACTCAATTGATTTATCAATGAGTAATATTAATGGTCTTCAATACAAGGAAGTATATGTTCAAGAAAATTCATATATTTATGATTATATTAAAGATATCGAAGGTATTAAGATTAAAACTTTCCATACTACTTCAGATCTAAAGAAAGTATTAAGAAAGAAATCTATTATAATCGTAGATAAAAATACAGTAACTTATTATTTAACTCAATTAACAAATGATTATTCAGTTAGATTCTCAGGTACTGTACCTGAAAAGTATTATTCATTTAAATATACAAATTCAAATGATACTTTATATCAATTATTTAATGCATATACTAAAACAATTGATATTAATGATTTAGTAAGAAAAGGAATTACTACTTATAACAAAGTTTATAATGGTGGTACTGTTCTTGAATACATAGCATTTATTATTCTAATAATTATTGTAACTGCAGTATTATCTTACTTATTCTATAAAAAGAATAAAAAGAAATTAAAGATTAATACTAAAGTTAAAAAAGATGATAGAATTAAATATATTGATATGTTAACTTCATTAAAAAATAGAAATTACTTAAATGAACAAATGCCATTATGGAATAAAAATAAAATATATCCACAAACATGTATCGTATTTGATATTAATAAAGTAAAAGAACTTAATGATTCTAGCGGATATGAAGCAGGAGATAGATTAATTCAAGAAGTTGCTAACATACTTGTTAAGAATCAAATTGATAACTCTGAAATCATGAGAACTGATGGAAATGAGTTCATGGTATATATGGTAGGATATTCAGAAAAACAAGTTATGTCTTACTTAAAGAAAATAACTAAGAGTTTAAGTAAATTAAATTATGAACCAGGAGTAGCCGTTGGTTATTCTACTGTTGAAGATAGTACTAAACTTGTTGAGGATGCATTCAATGAAGCTTCAATTAAAATGAGAGAAAACAAGGAAATTGAAGGTGTAAAAGATGCAAAAAAAGATTAGTAAAACATATAAAAAGGTAAAGTCCCAATTAAAAGAATACTTTCTTAATATCTTAGATATTACTAAGAAACCTGAGATGAGTATATTACCGGGACAACTTGCATTTACTATTCTGTTATCAACTGTACCTATAATTACATTCACAGGTTATTTAGTATCAATACTTAATTTGAATACAAATTATATTATTGATCTTTTAAATCATATAATCCCGGGAGGAAGCAGCTATTTAATTACTTCTTTATCGGCCTTTAAAACTCAAATAAGTTTTGTTGATGTATTAATATTTATTTGGATGTTTTATATAGCAACTAATGGATGTAATACAGTTATAGTTGTAAGTAATCAAATATATGGTATTAATTCATCTACTTGGTTAAAAAGAAGATTAAAAGCTATATTTATGACTTTATATATAATTCTTTTAATTGTATTTGTAGTATTATCTCCGATATTTATTGATTCATTATTTGATCTATTTGATAGAATCATAATATGGAATGGTATATATGGTCTTATTAACTACTTAAGAAAACCATTTATGTTCTTACTTATATATATTTTCTTAAGAGTATTTTATAATTTTGCACCAGATAGAGTAAGAGAGAATTCTCACTTAAAAACTGGAGCATTATTTACTACAATTGGTTGGTTTATAGTTACTTCTATTTATCAACATAGTGCTTCTAATATGGCAACATATACAGCCTTTTATGGAGCTCTTGCTAATGTAGCAATTATTATGATCTGGTTATACTTTGTTTCTTATATCTTTGTTATAGGTTTAATACTAAACTTTGGTGAAGAATCAAAAGAAAAAGATTTAGAAAAAACTGGAGCAATAAAAATAATTAGGGATAGATAGTCTATCTCTTTTTCTATGTTATAATGGTCTTAATAAGGAGTTTATATGATAAAAGTAATTAGTCCAAAGGATGTTGATTTAGATTATTTAAAACAAATGGAAGAGATAATTGTAGACAATCAATTTATTACATATAAAACTTACGAATATAAAGATGAATACTTTATGATGTGGGTAAATAATATTAGGAATAATCCTACTTATAAAATGATTGTTTATGAAGAAAATGAAGTAGTCTTAGGATTTTTAAATTATTGTGTGGATAATGGTAATAATTGAATATCTGAAATACAAGTTAAAGATGAATTTAAAAATACTGGCATAACAACTAAGTTATTAAGAAAATATTGTGAGTTAAATAATGATGTGAAAGTAGTAATTGCTAACATTAATCCAAAGAATGAGTTATCTAAAAATGTATTTTTAAATCATGTTGGATTTAAAAGTGTCGAAGGTTACGATAATAGATATAAAATATCTATGAACGATTTAATGAATTATTTAAAAAATAAAGAAAAGTAGGTGTACTTTTCTTTTACTTTTATTGACTTTAAATTGCAAAAATAATACTATTTAATTATAAGGATGATAATGATGGTTAGAAGTAAAATTAGAGAAGCAAACGCTTTAAGAATTCTTAAAATTTTCGTTTATATTATTTCTATGATAGTTCTAGTTTTACTTTCACTATTATATATTAATATAAGTAAATAGAGGTAATTATGAGAAAACTTAAAGGTATATTATTAATTATAATTACATTGATATTTTCCATTTTTTACTTCACAAATATTAATGTAAATGTTCCTGATTTAGCACCACTAATTATGATAGCTTTTATCAGTTTAATGGCTTATGTAGCATATGAATTATATGGATTTCCTAGGTTTAGTGATACACCAATACAAATTACTGTACTTAAGGGTCTAATCACTATCATGGTTGTTTACTTAGCACTTTTATATATCCTAGGTATATTCGCAGGATATAGAAACAACGTATTTTGTGCAACTACAGTAATAACTATCGTTGGACTTATATCTACTGAAATTTATAGATATATATTAATAAATGCTAATAGAGATAGTGATTTATTTCCATTCATAGTAACATTATCAATTATCATATTAGAGTTATCACAAGCTCTTAATGTTAATACAATGATATCGACATCTGCATTTGTTGTTTATATGTGTAATGTTATTACTCCGATAGTTTTAAAGAATTTAGTTTTAACTTTATACTCACAACATATAAATATAAGAATTGCTTTTGTTTATTCAATTCTAGTAATGAGTTTCAGAGGAATAATACCGGTTGTTCCTGATCTAAATGAATTTACATATGCTTTTGCTGATATATTACTTTCATTCTTAGTATTATCTATGAGTTATAGAGTAATAATTAAGAGTTATGAAGGATATTCAATGATCGGAATAAAAGATGGATTTACTCTTTTAGATTTATTAATATTCTTACTATTTGTATCATTTGGAATTCTAATAAGTGGAGCTTCTCCGGTTCAAATATTTGTAAGTGAAAAGAATATTAATCATATAACTATTGAAAAGGGAGACGCACCTGTTGTTTTCAAAGGTGTGAATGAGTTTAGCTTTAATGAAAAAGATATCCTTATGGATAATGATAATAAAATTGTTGGTATAGCTAAAGTGGAAGAAATTAAACCAACAGATGCTAGAGAAAAAACAATTAAAAAGTTATATTATCTTGATGATGAAAACAATTATGTTGAAATTGATAATTCAAATATCAAGGGTAAAGTTCTTTATAATATAAAATATTTATTTAAACCTTCATTAAAGGTAAAAGAATATTTAAATGGAGGTGCACAATGAAAACAGTATTAAAAAAATATGCACCAACATTAATAATAATATTAATAGAATATACAGTTCTATTTAGAATTATTACTTCTGATATTAAATTCTTAAAAATATTTATTCTATTATGTATTCTTTTAATTCTATTTAAATCTTTATATGAAATAATAACTACTTTTAGTACTAAGTCAGAATTCAAAAGAATGATGAATGATTATCTAAAAACATATGGATTCATTCTATCAAAGTTAGATGCTATTCCAAGACTTACTACATATAATATATTTAAATGTGAATCATTTGATAAAGTATTAGAAATAGCAATGGAAGATAGAGTAAACATTTATTATTTAAATGATGATTATACATGTGACTTCTTATTTATGAGTGGAGAAAACTTATATATCTTTACTTTAAAAGAAGATGAAAAGTATCATTCAAGGGTAGATAAATACTTTATTGAACAACAAATAGTTACTAAATAAGACGCTAATGCGTCTTTTTTTTCTCAAAAAATAGAATTTATGTTATTATTTTATTAGAAGTAGCATATGGGGTGTTTTTATGAGAAAGCTAACAATAAAGGATAATGATGTATTTATTGAATTAGATGGAATAATAACTGCTGTTGTTGGACCTACTAATTCTGGAAAAACAGTAATACTTAAAAAGTTATGTAATAAGATTGATAATAGCGATATTAAAATAGATGATGTATCTATCGAAGAATATGATATTAATTTCTTAAGAAATAATATTGTTGTTTGTTTAGATGATGATTATTACAAAGAAGAGTATGTTGCAGAAGAATTATTCTCTAATCTTCATTCATTAGGTTATAGGGTAGATGAAATATCAGAAAAAATCGAAGAAATATCTAAGATATTTAAAATTGAAAAGATTTTATCTGAAAGAATTGATTCTTTATACTTAGAAGATAAAGTACTTGTAAAAATACTTTCATATTTAATTATTAACCCAAAGATTATAGCAATTGATGATTTATTCTCATATTTAGATCCTAAGAAGTTGGAAATACTATTTGATTATATTAGAGAAAGAAATATTTCTATGATATATGTAACTACAAATCCGGAAATTTTATTACTTGCAGATGATATAGTTCTAATGAATAACTATAAAGCAATTATATGTAGTGATCGAAGACAATTCTTCTCAGGTAATAGTGTTTTACCTTACATGGGATTAGGACTTCCATTTATTATAGAGTTATCACATAACCTAGAGTTATATGGAATAACAGATAAAGTTTATGAGAACATAGAAAGGTTGGTAGATAACATATGGAAATAATGTATGTTAATAAAAGTGAAAAGGAATTAAAAACTACTGCCTTTTATGGAGATGTTCTAGATTTAGTTAATATGGGAGTAGATATCGAAGGAATAGAATTTGATGATAACTGGACAGTTAAGAAGTTCTTATCAATAACTCCTTTTGCTAAGAAAAGAATAGAAAATGTATTTAAGTATTTAGATTTAGATACTAAATATTTAAATGTAAAAATAAAAGACTTATCTAAAGTTATATATAAGTATGTATTATTAAGCCATGCAATCCTTAACAATAAGAGAGTAATAATATTCGAAAGATTTGATGTTGGTCTATCTAATAAAGAAAAGAAAAACATGGTTCAAATAATGAAAAAATTATTAAATGATGGTATTACTATTATTTTGATAACTAAAGATCTTATTTTCGCTAACCAAGTATGCGAAAATATAATTGTTATTAAGAATAAAAAAGAAGTATTTAATGGTACAATCGAAGATCTTATCAAAGAAAAGAAGAATATAATTGATAAACCACCAATACTTAAGTTTATTGATGCAGCTAATAAAAAGAATGCAGGTCTTCAAATAACTTTAGATCATAAAGAATTATTAAAGGATATATTTAGAGAGGTTGTCTAATGAGATATTTAATTAGTGTTTCTTATGATGGTGATAAACTATATGGTTTTGAACGCCAACCAAGAAAGAAAACAGTTCAAGGAGAACTTGAAAGAGTTTTAACAAAAATTAATAAAACTACAGTTTTAATCAAAGGTGCAGGAAGAACTGATCGTGGAGTGCATGCTTATGATCAAAAAGCTCACTTTGATTTAAATATTAATATAACTTGTGATGGACTTAAAAGAGCAATGAATTCAATGCTTGATCCAAGTGTATATGTTAATTCAGTTAAGACTGTAGATAATGAGTTTCATGCAAGATTTGATGTTAAGAAAAAAGTATATAGATATGATATTAATCTTGGGGAATATAATCCTGTGATTAATTCTTATGTTTATAACTACAATAGAAATCTTAATGTATCTAAAATGAAGAAAGCAGCTAAGTATTTACTAGGTATTAATAATTATGAAGCTTTTACTTCTGGTGAAAGAGATAATTATAATTCTATTATCTATAAAATTACTTTTTCTAAGAAAGATGATATTTTATCTATAAAATTCGAAGGAAAAGCATTCTTCCGTTATATGGTTAGAAACTTAGTGGGTGCCCTAATTCTTGTAGGTGAGGGTAAAGTAGAACCTGAATACATTCAAGAGTTAATAAATAACAAAAAAGTTAAGAAAAGATACGTTACAGCACCTCCAAATGGGCTATTTTTAATGAAAGTTGACTATTAAGTCAACTTTTTTTAGTTAACTTCCTAAAACCATTTGACAATAAGGCCTTAATACCATATAATGTAACTTGGTACATTTTTCAAATTTGTAAGGTTATAAGAAGTGGGAATTCGAATAACTGAGCAATAAATAATTTGAAAGGAAAATTTAAAATGAAAACAACATTCATGGAAAAGAAAGAAACAGTAAAGAGAAATTGGTATGTTATCGATGCAACTGATTTAACTTTAGGTAGACTTGCTACTGAAGTTGCTAACTTACTAAGAGGAAAAGGTAAAGTTACTTATACTCCTCATGTTGATTGTGGAGATTTCGTTATCGTTACTAACGCTAACAAAGTAAAATTAACTGGTAACAAATTAAACGACAAGATGTACTATAATCATTCTGGATTCCCAGGTGGTTTAAGAGAAAGAAATGCTGCTGAAATGATCGAAAAATACCCAGTAGAAATGATTGAAAGAGCTGTAAAAGGTATGTTACCTAAAAATCGTTTAGGACGTCAACAAATCAAAAAATTAAAAGTATATGCTGATGCTAACTACGTTGAAAAAGCTCAACAACCAAAAGAATACAAGGTTAAATAGGAGGGTAATACATGAGTAAAGTTATAACAGCTAGTGGTAGAAGAAAAAGATCTATCGCTCAAGTAAAAATGGTTCCAGGTTCTGGAAAAATAACTATTAACGGAAAAGACGTAAGAGAATACTTACCATTCGAAGTTAATGTTATGAATTTAATGCAACCATTAGAAGCTACTAAAAATGAAACTACTTTCGATATCGATGTAGTTGTTAAAGGTGGCGGATACAGTGGTCAAACTGAAGCTATCAGATTAGCTATTACTAAGGCATTACTTGTATATGATGAAAATACTGATCCAAACAGTGAAAACTCATATAGAAAAATCCTTAAAGCAGCAGGATTTATTACTAGAGATCCAAGAGTTAAAGAACGTAAGAAATACGGTCTTAGAAAAGCTCGTAGAGCTCCTCAATTCAGTAAGAGATAATTTATTTACTTGTTTCAAGACACGATTATTCGTGTCTTTTTTCTTTTTTTATTGTAAATAGAAAAAATAGTGTAAAAAATGTTAAAAAAATGTAAATTTTAAACATTTTTTTAAAATACACTGAAAAAAGAGCTTTTTTTATGTATATTGTAATTAAGATATATAGTGTATAGGAGGTGTAATAACTATAATGCTTAAAAGAAAAGCTTATACATTAATTGCAAGTACTGCAAAATCCATTATGGAGGTATGTAGAAGCGGAACTTATTAAGCCCATTCGATTCATGTAAGAGAATTGAATGGGACTAGTTAAAATTTAATTATCAAAGGAATTTAATAATCCAATGCAAAGAGTTATTTGGTTATATGTTTTCCGAGAATAAAAAGTATTCAAAAACATATGAAAAACAATTCTTCAAAAGTAATAAATCTAAACTAAGATGCTGGTGTAGAATTATTAACACACGAATAATCCCATTAGATAATAAGTAAAGACTAGTTCCTTATTGAAGATATATAAATTCAATAAAATAATTATTTTAAGTAGAAATGTTATTTAGAAGTCTTATAAAAAGATTAGTGAAAAGAAAAAAATAAACTATAAATTATACTTAGTTAAATAATATGTAAATGAGAGGTTGATTGTTAACTAGATACCTATAATCTTTACGACATACTAGTATACGTGACAATTTATTGGAGTTTATGAAAAAAATATTAAGAGAAATTGCACATTTACTACTCAATAATTATTAACTAAAAAAATATAGAAGTTACACTAATATATCTTATATAAGAGAGAGCGAGGGGCTCTCTCTTTTAATATGTAATATTGACTTGTAAATATACATATATATAATTAGTTTAGGATATAGTGTATAGGAGGTGTTATGAAAAAACTTTTTAAATGCGTGGGTGTTTTTGTTTTAGCTATTCTTTTTATGCCAATAGTTAAAGCTCAAACTGTAGAAGAAGTATTAGAAACTAAGGTTGCAAAACTTAATTCTGTACCATTAACTACTGAAGCTCTTAGAGGAGAAATGGGAAATCATTTATATCTAACTGGTCACTATGAAGGGTATACAATAAGTGTTGATCCTTCTGATGCATATAAAGGTACTATAACTAAAAATGGACCTGATGCTGGAGAACCCGTTGAGATATCAATTGAATACAATTTTGATGAAAGTGTTAAAAAAGTAGTAGATAAATTAATCAAAAAGTTAGGTACTGAAGAAATGTCATTCTATATGACTGATATTGAATATTTTAATTATAATGTTCAATTAAGCAAATATTATAGGATTAATGAAAATGACCCACTAGTTGACGAGAAAGCACCATCACCTGGAAACTTCTCGAGTGAGTTAAGAAAGACTCTTGAATATTCTAACTTCGACCTTAAAGTTGGATTGGGTGGATATGCTTTTGGTTTATATGAAGGTTCAGGTGGAGGATTAGTATTCTATTATAATGATACAATATATGGTGTTGCTCCAGTTGCTGTTGTTTATAGAAGACCTGTAATTTATATTCCTGAAGATACTACTGATGTAGTAAAAGCTATTAAAGATAGATTAGGAAAATATTTTACTGTTGATAGCGTAGAAGTTGCTCAATATATGGGTGATGATTTCACTATAACTAAAGTAAAAGAAAAAATAATTGCTGAAATTGAAGAAGAATGGACAAATAGTCACGAACAAACATGGTCTAATGCATATGGAAAAACTAAAGAAGAATATAAAAATGAAGTACTAGCTATGTTTACTGGTGAGGGTGAGTTTGGTAGTTATATCAATAGTGATAAAATTGTTGATGTATTATATGATATTGAAATAGAAGGTGGAGTTCCTTTCACAGTAGCTGTTTTAAAAGATGATGAACTTTCTAGTGTAGAAAATAAAATCATTACTAATGATATTAATAGTGGTGTTGAATTATCAACAGATAGTGCAATTCCACTAGATGTATTAATTCAAGTAGCTAAAGTTACTAGCGGAGACGAATACGATAAGATAGTTAAACTATTAAATAGAACGAACTTAGAAATGTTTGATTTAAAACTATATTCTGGTTCAACAGGATATATTACTAAACTTGAAGATGGTAAATTTAAAATTAAATTACCAATTAAAAAAGAACTTCAAGGAAAAACATTAAAAGTATTCTACGTTGATGAAAATGATAAGATTGTTGAATATCCAGTTACTATCTCTGAAGATGGAGAGTATGCGATATTCGAAACTGATCACTTTAGTATTTATACTTTAGCTGAAGCTACTAAAAATCCTAAAACTGGAGATAATATTATGATTTATGTAGCTACACTTATGTTATCTTCGAGTTATCTATTAACAAGAAAACTAAAAAAAAACTAATTAAATAACACTATTTCCTACGGAAGAACGACGGTTCTTCCTTTTCTTTTGTTGTTTATTTTTATGTTTTACATTATAATACATATGATTTGAAAGGTTATTTATGAAAGAAGTATTAGAATTTATTAAAAATCTTAATATTAGTACTGATGAACCAGTAATTGTGGCGTGCTCAGGTGGACCAGACAGCATGTTTCTTTTAAGTGTCTTAAATAACCTTGGACTTAAAGTTGTATGTGCTCATGTTAATCATAATGTTAGGGTAGAATCAATTGATGAATATAGATTCATGGAAAATTATTGTAATGAACATAATATTATATTCGAAGGAACAGAGTTAATTGATGCACCATCAAAGGATTTTGAAAACTATGCAAGAATGTTTAGATATAAATTTTTTGAAGAACTTATTGAAAAATATAATTCTAAATATTTATTTACAGCACATCATGGAGATGATTTGATTGAAACTATTCTTATGAGAATAAGTAGGGGATCTACATTAAACGGATATGCTGGATTTAATTTCATTACTGACAAACCTAACTATAGAATTGTTAGACCATTAATCTATTTAACTAAAGAAGAAATCGAAGAATATAATGATAATCATGATATTCCATATAATATTGATAATACTAATTTCGAAGATGAACACACTAGAAATAGATTTAGACATAAAGTATTGCCATTCTTAAAGAATGAAAATAAGAATATTCATAAACAATTTATTAAGTATCATAATACTGTTCAATCTTATTATGATTATGTTAATAACTTAGTATATATGAACAAAGATAAAATGTTTAAAGATAATGTATTAGATTTAAATGAATATAAAACTTTAGATGAATTCTTAAAAGATAAACTACTATGTGAAATCATTAGAGATTATTATCCTGATGATTTATATTACATTGGTTCTTCTCATGTTAATGAAATTATTAAGATGATTAATAGTGATAAGCCAACATTAACTATTACACTTCCAAGAGGAATCAAAATTCATAAAGAATATGATAAATTAATATTTAATTTTAAAGAATCTACACATGATGATTATTTTTTAGAAATAAAAGAAGAAATTTCGACTCCTTCCGGTAATATATATATAGTAGAGGAATCAAATGATACAAGTAATTTCACTATTAGGTTAAGAAATGATAAATATTATGTTCGTAACATTAAACAAGGTGATGTTATGAATGTAAAAAATATGAAAAGTAAGAAAAAAATTAAAGATATTTTAATTAATGAAAAAGTACCTTTAAATGATAGAAAGAAACTACCAGTTGTAGTCAATTCTAGTGGTGAAATTGTATGGATTCCTGGTATAAAGAAAAGCAATTTTGATATTCCAATTAATGGTGATTATGATATAATATTAAAGTATGTAAAGGAGAAGAAAAATGAAGAATAAGAAAAAAGATTATAGAAGATTTAGTTCATATATTATGCTTATTGTTGCAATCGCAGTTATCTTCGTATTGTACAACTTAGGAAGCGTTAAATATAATGATAAAAGTTATGATGAATTATTAAAAGACTTAGCTGATAATAAAGTAACTGAAATCAAAACATCTAATCACACTGGTGATCAAACAATTATTATCATTGGTAAAATGGATGGATATAAAGATAATGAATACTTTAAAGTAGCTGCTCCATATGGTCAAAGTACTTCAGAAGTATTACAAAAATACTACACAACTAATAACTTCAAATGGGAAGTTGAAAAGAATTCTGAAAATTCTAATTGGATAGTATTATTAGTAAATGTAGTTCCAGTAGTAGTTATTCTTGCTGGATGCATGTTATTATTCTCAAGATTAAATAAAACTAACTCAAACTCTATGGATTTCGGAAGAAGTAGAGCTAGACTATCTGAAGATGGTGGAAAAGTTAGATTTAAAGATGTTGCAGGATTAAAAGAAGAAAAAGAAGAAGTTGCTGAAATTATCGACTTCCTTAAAAATCCTAAAAAGTTCCAAAAGATGGGTGCTAGAATCCCTAAAGGTGTATTACTAGAAGGTCCTCCAGGAACTGGTAAAACTTTACTTGCAAGAGCTGTTGCAGGTGAAGCTAATGTACCATTCTATTATATAAGTGGTTCTGATTTCGTTGAATTATTCGTTGGTGTAGGTGCATCACGTGTTAGAGATATGTTCAAACAAGCTAAAGCTTCTGCTCCATGCTTAATTTTCATTGATGAAATTGATGCAGTTGGTAGACAAAGAGGTACTGGTTTAGGTGGTGGACATGATGAAAGAGAACAAACACTTAACCAATTATTAACTGAAATGGATGGATTTGGTGTTAATGAAGGTATTATCGTTATGGCTGCTACAAACAGACCAGATGTATTAGACCCTGCATTATTAAGACCAGGTCGTTTCGATAGACAAGTTACAGTAGGACTTCCTGACCCAACTGAAAGATTAGATATCTTAAAAGTTCATGCTAAAGGTAAAACATTAGCATCAAATGTAAGTTTAGAAAACTTATCTCATAGAACTCCAGGATTCAGTGGAGCTGATCTAGAAAACTTACTTAACGAAGCTGCTTTACTTGCAGTAAGAAGAGATAAAGAAAAAATCACAATGGCTGAAATTGATGAAGCTACTGATAGAGTATTAATGGGACCTGCTAAAGTATCTCGTAAATACAATGATAAAGAAAAGAGACTTGTTGCAATTCATGAATCTGGACATGCAGTTGTTGGATTAAAACTTGAAGATGCAGAAGATGTACATAAAATCACTATTATCCCAAGAGGATATGCTGGTGGTTATACAATGATGATGCCAAAAGAAGAACATATGGCAGTTCAAACTAAGAATGAATTACTTGCTCGTATTACTGGATTACTTGGTGGTAGAGTAGCAGAAGAATTATTCTTAGGTGAAATGACTACAGGTGCTTCTGATGACTTTAGTAAAGCGACTAAGATTGCAAGAGCTATGGTTACTCAATATGGTATGTCAGATTTAGGACCTCTAACTCTAGAAGAAAAGAATGAAGGAATCTTCTTAGGTAGAGATTATAATAAAGCTAGAGATTTCTCAGATGCAGTTGCATTAGAAATCGATAAAGAAGTTCAAAAGATTATTGAAGAATGCTATAAAGAAACTAAGAGAATCTTAAAAGAAAATGAAAAATTAGTTAATGCTATAGCTGATGCATTAATCGAAAGAGAAACTATTACTAAGGAAGAAATTGAAGAATTAGTAGAAACAGGAAAAATCACTGATAGATCTAAAGATACCGATTCTGAAATCGAAGACTTAAAAGAAAAAGCTAAAGCAGCAGGAATCAAAGGATACACTAAGATGACTGAAGAAGAACTTAAAGAAGCTTTAAAAGAAAATGAAACTGAAGAAAAGGACGAAAAATAATCGTCCTTTTTTTATTATCTATATATAAAAAATAGTAATCCTTTGATATACTTTAGTTAGGTGACTAAGATGAAAATAGATAAGAAAGTTAATGTATATAATACAACTGCTTCTTTTATTATTTTTTCTTTTATTTTAGTATTAGGTATCGTAGGAATGTTTATGTTTCTTAATCTAATGGGAAGAAATACTACTTATCCTGATTTAGAAACTACAACTACTGAAAATAAAAGTGAAACAACCACAACTACAACAACTAGTAGTGATACTAATACTATTTCATATGTTGCTAAATTATCTAATATTATTGGTTCAACAAAGATACAAAAAGATTATGATGTAAGAATAGAGTATCAAGGAACTAATTATTACTTTAGATGTACTAAATATGATAAAGATAATAATGAATGTAATACAGGATTTGCATTATTAAATTATGATAATGTTTCTATTCCTTTATATATCTTTGATAATAAAGAAGATGACTTCTTAAATAATAATGATGAATATTATATTATCGTAGATGGAGAATATGTAGTTTTAACTTATAATAATAAGACAACTATATATACTAAAGATGGAAAAACATATCATACAATTGATAAAGTATTAACTGAATTTAATACTACTGATTCAAGTATTTCAAAAGTAAATTCAAGTATACCAATTATAAAAGATGATACATTAATATATTACAATTGTGATACTAATACAGTAATAAAAAAAGTATTATCTTTAAAGAATAAACAATTAAATAGTTCAGAAAAAATAGATAATGGTATATGTGAGTAATTTTTTACTTAGAAAGAAGAGTATTTATACTCTTTTTTAAATTAATTTGATATAATTTTAATAGAAGGCAGTGATATTTATGACAAGAGTAATTTCAATAGTAAATCAAAAAGGAGGAGTAGGAAAAACTACTACTAGTATTAATCTTTCTTCTTCATTAGGTAAACTAGGAAAAAAGACTCTTTTAATAGATTTAGACCCACAAGGTAATACATCAACAGGTTTAGGAATCAACAAGGGTGAAATAAAGACAAGTATTTATGAATGCTTCCGTGGTGAAGCTTCCGCTAAAGAAGCAATCATTAAAACTAAATTCGATAGACTATCAGTTTTACCTTCAACTATTAATTTAGCAGGTATTGGATTAGAAGTAAGCCTTATGGCTCAACAAGATCCAGAGTTTAGAATGAATGAAGTTTTATTAAATATAATTGAACCAGTTAAAAAACAATATGACTACATCATTATAGATTGCCCACCAAGCTTAGATATTTTAACAACTAATGCTTTATGTGCAAGTGATGCAGTTATTATTCCAGTTCAATGTGAATATTTTGCACTAGAAGGAATTACTCAATTATTAAATACTATTATTAGAACTCAAACAAATTTAAATCCTAGACTTCAAATTGAAGGAGTTTTATTAACATTACTTGATTCAAGAACAAATTTAGGATTAGAAGTAGTAGAAGAAGTAAGAAGATTCTTCCACGAAAAAGTTTTCAATACAATTATTCCTAGATTGATTAGACTTGTAGAAGCACCAAGTCATGGTGAACCAATCTGTGAATATGATCCAACTAGTAGAGCAGCTGAAGCATATTTTAATTTAGCTAAGGAGGTTATTAGTAGAGATGAGTCAAACGAACGAGAAAACAAGTAAGAGAAAAGCATTAGGAACAGGACTAGATCAATTATTCTCAATGAATGTTAATCAATTGGATTTTGATACGTTCGAAAAAACAATAGTTGATAGTACTCCTGAAAATGAAATCAAATTAATTCCGGTTGAAGAAATTAGAAGTAACCCTTATCAACCAAGAATTCATTTTGATCAAGATGCTTTAGAAGAATTAGCAGAATCAATTAAAGAACATGGTGTATTAGAACCTATCATTGTAAAAAAATCTATTAAAGGATATGAACTAGTTGCAGGTGAAAGAAGAACTAAAGCTTCTAAGATTGCAGGTAAAACTACAATCCCAGCAATTATTAAAGATTTTGATGATCAATCAATGATGGAAATAGCACTTCTTGAAAATATTCAAAGAGAAAACTTAACTCCAATCGAAGAAGCAAAAGCTTATAAAAACTTCATGGATAAAATGAGTTTAACTCAAGAAGAAGTAGCTAATAAATTTAAAAAGTCACGTTCATATGTTACTAATATGTTAGGACTACTTAAACTTCCATCTGAAGTTCAAAGAGATGTAGTTAATGGAAAAATTTCTATGTCTCATGCAAGAGTTTTATCTAAATTAGATGATGAAGATAAGATTATTGAACTTGCTGAAAAGATTAAAAAAGAAGGTATTAGTGTTCATGCACTTGAAGCATTATCTCAAAATGAAGAAATCATTAAAAGAAAACCTATTAAAAGAGATAATCCAGATAAAACATTATATAAAGTATATGAAAGAACAATGAAAGATACCTTAGGAACAAAAGTATCTATTGGTACAAACAAAATAACAATTAATTTTAATTCTAACGAGGATTTAAACAGACTACTTGAAATAATGAATATAAAAGTGGGTGAATAATATGTCTAAAAAATGGTTTTTAGATGTGATACAATCTAAAGAATTTTATGTTCCAATTTTAACAATCATGTTTTCTATTTTAATAATTTCAATTACTTCAAGAATAGTTAAGAAATTATTTAATGGAGATGTTCATGATTTTGGAGCAAAAAGAAGAAGAACAGTTATTATTCTTATTAATAATATAATTAAGTATTTAGTAATATTAATTGCATCTGTTGTAATACTTTCATCTTGGGGAGTTAATGTAAGTGCTATTGTTGCTGGACTTGGAGTTGCTGGAGCAGTTGCTGGTTTAGCTTTACAAGACGCTCTTAAAGACATTATTATGGGAATTAATATTATTCTAGATAATTATTTTGTAGTAGGAGATCTAGTTACATTCGGAGACTTTACTGGAACAATTATTGAATTTGGTTTAAAATCAACCAAGATTAAAGCTGTTGATGGGACTACATTAATTGTTGCTAATAGAGAAATTAGTCAAATAAAGAATCAAAGTTATAAAAATGCATCTATTCAAATTAGTATTCAAGTAGCTTATGAAGAACCAGAACCAAAGGTAAGAAAAGAACTAGAGCGCATTTGTGAAGAAATTTCTAGTTGGGAAGAAGTTGTTGGTGAAGCTAAGTACTTAGGTATTAATGAACTTAATTCTTCAAGTGTTGAATACATGATTACTATATCATCAAGAATTGTTGATAAATGGCCACTTAAGAGAAAAGTATATGCATATGTTAAAAATGAATTTGAAAAGAAACATATAAAGATTCCATATACACAAATCGAGGTACACAATGGAAAATAGAGTATTTAAACTTAACGATAAAGTTATCATGAAAAAGCCGCATGCTTGTGGTGAAAATAAATGGATTATAACTCGTGTTGGAGTTGATATGAAATTGAAATGTATGAATTGTGGACATGAAATCATGATGGATCGTCTAGAATTCAAAAAGAAATTAAAAGGAGTTTGTGATGAATAGAATAAAGAGTATAAAAACTAAGGTTTTTCTACATCCAATGATGGCTATCATCGTAATGATATTTGCAGTAATTATAGCTAGTGGTATTCTAAATTTCTTTGGAGCATCTGCAAGTTATAATACTGTTAATGCAGTAACTGGTAATAACCAATCTAATTTAGTAACAGTAGAATCACTATTTAGTTTAAGGGGTTTAAAGTATATTTTCTCAAATACAGTATCTAACTTTTCTTCATTTGCGCCACTAATAATGTTACTTATTTCACTTATTGGTATTGGTATTCTTGAAGAAAGTGGATTCTTATCTACATTCTTCTTTGCTATAACTAAAAGAGCACCTAAATATATAGTTACATTTGTATTATCACTATTATGTATTATCTTAAGTATAAGTGGTGATGTATCTTATGTATTATTTATTCCAATTGCAGCACTTTTATTTAAGCATGGTAGAAGAAATCCTCTAGCAGGTATAATTGTTTCTTTTATATCTATTTCTGTAGGATTTGGTATTAACTTAACAATGAGTGGTATAGATTCTAGCTTAGCTAACATGACATCAAATGCAGCTAAAATACATGGTATCTATTCACTTCATTCAATGGGATTCATATATATAATGATTTTAGCTACAATTGTTAGTAGTATTCTTATCACTTATATATGTGAAAAATATACTATCTTCCAATTAAGTAAATATGAACCTGATGAAGATGAAATAACAATTGATAAAGATAGATTAACAAGAAAAGAGAAGAGAGGACTTTTATTTGCAGGTACTGGATTTACTCTTTATATGTTAATACTTATATATAATGTTATTCCAAGAGTTCCATTTGGTGGAAACTTCTTAGATTATTCACAAAGTAGATATATTGATAAACTATTTGGAGCAAATTCTTTCTTCAATAGTGGATTTATATTTGTAATTACATTCCTTTTCTTCTTAATTGGTTTCCTTTATGGAATCGGAGCCAAAACAATCGAAGATCATAGAGATGTATGTGATTTCCTATCTAAGTCATTAGATGGTATTGGTAAAATAATAATATTAATTTTCTTCGCAAGTATTTTAGTATCATTATATAAATATACAAATATTGGTCAGTTGATAACTGCAATATTCTCAACAATTATATTTAAATCAAACTTCAGTGGTATACCACTTGTAGCATTAGTAATATTTGTAAGTATTATTACTACAATATTCCTACCTTCATTAACTGCAAGATGGGAAATTCTATCAGGTACAATAGTACCATTCCTAATGACTTCAGGTTACACTGCAGGTTTTGCTCAATTAGTATTTACTAGTTGTGGAACAATCCTTTATGGATTAACTCCAATCATGGCTTATTATGTTATTTATTTAGCTTATTTAGATAAATATGATAGATCAGGAACTGGAGTATTAAAAAGTATTAGATATTTAGCACCATATGCATTAATTATAATGGCAATGTGGATTGTACTTATCACTTTATGGATGCTTGTTGGTATTCCTCTAGGTG
>CAMKAT010000009.1 GCA_946410555.1 uncultured Caryophanales bacterium
CCATAATCTTTGATTGATTCAGTTGCTACATTAACCGCAGTTTGAAGTGCTTCTTCATCACTCTTACCAATTGACTTAAGTGCACAGAATACTCCAGTTACACAATCCCCTGCGCCTGTCTTATCTACGACAAAATCACAAGTTGGTGCTGACACACTAAATGTCTTTTCATCTGAGATATACTTACATCCTTCTTTTCCTAATTTAATTATTTTAATTGGAGCATTACAATCAAATAATTTAGTAAATTCTTTATCTATAAATGCTATATCTACTAGATCAAATGAAGATTTAATAATATCAAACATTTTATCATCATAGTAGTAATCTTCAAGGGTATCTATACTAAGAACAGCATTAGAGTTTTCTTTTAAATACTTAACTAAATTATATTGAGCTTCAGGATAATTAGTACATACATGAATATATTTTGCATTTAGAAATGATTCAGGAATATCTTCAGGGAAAAGTACTGTGTTAGGATTTACAAATTCAGAGAAGTCTCTTAATTGACCATCTTCACTTGTGAATACTTGTTTAAACATTGTAGTTTTACCATCGACTGTTTTTACTCCGCTTAAATCTAAATTATAATCCTTTAAAACATTAAGATCATAATCCGTTCCTACCTTAGCGGAAACTCCAACTTTTGTAAAAAGTGAAGCTGGTATTCCAGAGTAAATTGTAGCTCCTCCATAATTCATTACTTCTTTAAAATCTTCTGAATCTCTATTTGGAAAATAATTATAATCATATGATATGTTGCCTACGACTACGAAGTTTAAATTTTCCATATTATCACCTAGTTGATATTATAGCACAAAAAAACTAGACTATTTATCTAGTTTTAATGTCTTAATATTTAATTTTTTTTGCATATCTGAATCAAATAAAATTTTATAATTACTATCTTGAATAATTAACCTTTCAAAATCACATGGAGATTCAAAATTTAGTCCATAACTATATTGAGTAATAATAAGAGTTTTACCCTTTGATGTTTTTACAGTAAAAATTTCTTTGATATTATCTTTTTCAAAAAATTCAATCGGAGAATGAGGAGGACATGTTGTGAAATCTTTTTTATAATAATCAATAACTTCAACAATATTACCTAAGCCTAGATTATCGCTTACATATGTTTTTGTATATGTCCATATATTCATAAGTAATAACTTGTTTTTTAATTCCATTAAATATTTTTTTAATAACTTGTGTTTCATATGATCACTCACTATTCGTTAATTACATTTTACAACTTAGTATTTCTAATATCAAACAAAAAAGACTAGAAAAACTAGCCTTTTTGTTATTCTACACTCTTAAGTGATTCAATTAAATCTATTTTCTTTAACTTAAAGTGAACTCCAACACTTACTATCGCGGTAAACACAAGCATGAATCCAAATGTTTGAACATAACTCATAAATTGAATGTCTTTAATGTATTGCATTGTATTTATTTCAATTGAATCTATCATAGCATATGCATAATATGTTCCTACGAAAAGACCTACTAGAATACCTAAGACAGTAATTATAAATTCTTCTTTCATAATATAATTATCTACTTCACGATTATAGTATCCTAAGACTTTTACTGTTGCTATTTCTCTTTGTCTTTCACTTATATTAATATAAGCTAAACTATAAAAGACTACAAATGAAAGTAATGCAGTAAAAAGTACCAGAACATATACAATTACATTTAATGATTTAAATAGTTGAACACATTGCTCTTTAACTGCTGAAACTGATACTGTACTTAAGATGTGAGTATTCTTATTCTTAATAGATGTCATAATATCATTTTCTTTAGATAGATCATTTAATCCAATATATTGTGTATTTATTTTATATTCATCTATGTTTTTTGTATACATATGTTTATTAAAGTAAACATAATCACCAATATAATTTTCACATATATTAGTTATTGTAAAATCATATGGAAGATTATCACTTTCCATGATAGTAATTGTGTCTCCGACTTTCTTCTTTAAGAATTTAGCTAACTTTTGAGATACTACCACAGTATTATCAGTTAGAGTTATTTCTTTCTTAGTTTTAACATCTCTGATAGTTAAAGTTTTCTTAAAATCTTCATAGTCATTAGGAACGACTAAAGAAACTCTCTTATTATTTATTTCTACTTGATCAATTCTAGCATAAACATTAAAACTTAAATCTTCATCTTTAATATAATCATTTAATTCTGGTTCTTCTGCTTTTCCATCAAGTGATATTAAAACATCATTATGATTAATATTATTATATTGTTTATCTACTACGAATGATATTGAATCTTTAATACCATAACCTGATAAAAGAATCATTGTACAAGATGCTATTCCAAAAATAGACATAAATATTCTTCTTTTATATCTAAAGATATTTCTAATAGTTAATTTAGTAGAATAACTAAATCTATCCCAGATAAATGAAATATTTTCAAAGAATATTTTCTTTCCTATCGGAGGAGCAATAGGTCTTAATAGTTCAGTAGTTTTTTCTTTTACTAAACCATTAACAGTTATAATAGTAGAACCTACGATACATAATAAACTAATACCTATACCTAGTATGATAGGCATATGATTTGTATCATATACAAACTCAGGAACATTATGCATAATATTGAATATTCCTATGATTATCTTAGGAATAGTTTTATATCCTATGAATGCTCCAAGGAAACCTCCGATTAGTGTTGCAAATGTTGCATAGAAAACAAATTTAAGTCTTACATCAAAGTTACTGAAACCTAAGGCTTTAAGTGTACCTATTTCACTTCTATTTTCAATAGCCATTCTTGCCATAGCAAGTAAACTAATCATTACTGATACTAAATAGAATATTACAGGAAATAAATTAGATAAATTATTAATACTATCATAACTACTTATAAAAGTTAGATATTCATTATTATCTTCCCTAGTTTGAATAAACCATGTAGCTTTTTCTATCTTCTTAATTTTCTCTCTTGCAAGATTTATTTTTTCTGTCACTTCTTGTTTTTTATCTTCATATTCTTGTTTGTTTTTATTATATAGATCTAAATTAGAATTATATTCATCTAGACTATTATTGTAGAACTCTAAACTTGAATTATATGTTTTAAGTCCTGAGTTATAATCTTTTAATCCTTTGTCATATTGTTTAGATGCATTATTTAATTCTGTTTCTTTAGAGTTAACTAAATTTAAGTTCTTATTATAATCAGAATAACCACTATCAACTTTTCTTACTGCATCAAATAACTTTAAGATATTATCATTATTAACTATAAAGTCACTTAAATATTTTTGAATATCATTATAATATGGAACATTTGATGGTATAGCCCCCTTTACTAGAGTAATAAAACTATCATCAAATATCATTCTCTTTAATTGGTTAATGTTAGCAGCATCTATTACTTCATCTAAAACAATATAACTATTATTTAATAAGTCTTTATCTAATCCATAACTTGAGAATAAACTATCTAAGTTTATTCCAAAAGTATAAGCAAGTGCTTTAATATTTACTGTACTACTTTCAATCATGTTATTGATATCAATATTATTATCACTAAATATTTTTATAATGTCTGAAACTGAGAATGATGAACTATCATACTTTTTAACAAAAGAAGATAACTTATCGTAAGTTATATTATAACTACTTATTGTTCTTTCTATTTCTGATTTACTATTATTTAAAGTAACTAAAGCATTTGCTAATTCCTCTTTAGCTTTACTTATTTCTTTAGTTCCATTTTGAATATCTCTTTTAGCATTATCAAGTTTTGTTTTATTCTTATCAAGTTCAATTTTTCCTTTATCAAGTTCAGTTTTTGCATTATCTAATTCAATTTTTGCATTATCTAGTTTTGTTTTAGCATCATTTAATTCACTTTCTGCTTTTTCAAATTCTTCATTAGCTTCTTTTTCTTCTTCATCTACTTTTTTAGTATACTCTTCGATTATTTTTATATATCTTTCATTTTGTCTAGTTTCTTTGATTGATGCAAGTTTTTCTTCATCTTTATCTATTACTTTTAAGTAATCATCAGTATGAGTTATGTATTTAGTAGCTTTATTTTCTAAAACAAATATTTCACTATAATAGTCCATATTAAATAAACTACTTAATGCATATGCATAATAACCTACTTGTCCATTTCCAAGTTTAGTATTTCCTCTTGACTGAGATACTTCAGTTTTATTAACATATTCAGGACTTAAAACATAACCTACGATTTCTAATTCTTTGGTTTTAAGTGTATCATCGTCTTCTTCAAGTTCAAGAGTTATTATATCTCCGATTTTATATTCGCTTTTTTTATAAACTCCATCTTCAACTAAAATTTCATTATTCTTTTCTGGCATTCTTCCTTCGGTAATTATTAACTTATTAATGTTTTCTTTTATTTCATGAATTCTTAAGACTTGTTCATATTTACCATCAAAGAATAATGCATCCTTTGAATGTGATGGTACTACTTCAAAAGAATCACTAAGCTTTTTTATTTCATTAACATCGTCATCATCTAATCCAAGAGATGAATTAACTTTAAGATCATATACTCTTTTTTTATCATAATAAATATCTAAAGACTTCAACATCGTAGGTCCAGACATTTTCATTCCTACGAAGAATGAAACTCCTAAGAAACTTAAAACACACAATGAAAAGAATCTCTTTAGAGATTTTTTTATTTCCCTTAAACTCATTGTGATAATTCTATTTTTTCTCATTTAACGACCCTACTTATTTTTTTACCATTCAATATCTTTTACTTTAGTTGGTTTCTTATTTATTTTTACTTCTTCAACTTTACCATTTTTTATTTTTACTACTCTATCTGCCATTGGTGCAATAGACATATTATGTGTGATTATAATTGTAGTTATTCCTTCGCTTCTACAAGTAGATTCAAGAAGCTCTAGGATTTGTTTTCCTGTTTTGTAATCAAGTGCACCAGTTGGTTCATCACATAAAAGAATTTTTGGTTTACGCGCAATTGCTCTTGCAATAGATACTCTTTGTTGTTGTCCACCTGAAAGTTGTGATGGGAAATTATCCTTTTTATCTTCAAGTCCAACTTTCTTTAAGGCATTCTTTGGACTCATTGTTTTTTTACACATTTGAGTTCCTAACTCAATATTTTCTAAAGCAGTTAAGTTTTGAACAAGATTATAGAATTGGAATACAAATCCAATATCATTTCTACGATATTGAATAAGTTCTTTTTCTTTTATCTTAGTGATGTCTATACCATCAACAACAACAGAACCTGAACTAACTGAATCCATTCCACCTAGGATATTTAAACAAGTAGATTTACCAGAACCAGATTGCCCTAAGATAATAACAAGTTCTCCTTCTTCCACAGTAAAACTCGCTTTATTTAAAGCTTTAAGATCTACTTCACCCATCTTATAGATTTTTTCTACATCTTTAAACTCAATATACGCCATACTTAACTCACCCTTACCATTAATATAATAACATAAAAAAGACTAGTATTTAACTAGTCTTATTTCAATTTTTTTAAATATTCTTTATGACTATCAGACACTCTGAAACTTTCACATGCTTTTTGAATTGCTTTTTTATGTATCCAGTCATCTAATCTTTTTTCTTCAAAGTAAGGAATAATTTCTTCATATTGTTTTGCTAATGCAGTAGCAAAATACCATGCAACCATCATCTTTAAATAATAGTCTTCGCTTTTAACTGATGCTACTAAGTCTAAATATTCTTTCTTAAAGTCATCACCTAGATATTCATTCATCAGGATTCTAATTCCAAATCTTGATGTATATATATGTTTAGATTTAATCCATTTCTTAACATATGGTAAAAGTTTATCATGATGCTTTTTAAATACTTTTGGTGATGCTTGATCTGAGACAGGCCAGCAATCAACATATGGTAAGAATTTTTCAACTTCTTTAATACATACATCAAAGTCTTTAATCATAGATATTATAAAGAAATGAATTAAGTTTTCTTCATAATATTTATGTGGTAAATCATTTAAGAAGACTTCTCTTTCATCACTATTAAAGATTTCTTTAGCGATATTTCTTAATTCAGGAGTTCTTATTCCTATGATAGTATCTTTATTTATGTTAGGTACTAATTTAGATTGAAATTCTTTATACTTTTCGTCTTTTAATTTTATTAGTTTTTCTTTCATGCTGACCTCCTTTGTAAAGTTACTAATAACTATATATTAGAACTTCAAACAATATAGATAATATTATATCAATAATTAAAGTAATAAACTTTTTTATCTTTCTTTTTACTCATTACTCTAGTCTATTTTAATTAATATTTAATGAAGGATATGTTTCCATCATTAAAGTTTTAAATTCTTCATTACCTGTGGTAACTACTACATTAGAATTAATACCATATAATACGTTTTCATAATCACATGTACTACTGAATTGATTAAATCCACTTAAGTCTAAGTTCTCAATTGAACTCATATTAGCAAATGTGTTTCTAAGTGATGTGATTGTACCCGTATTCCAGTTTGTTAAGTTAAGTGTTCTTAATGAATAATTGTTATAGAAGGCACCTGAGAAGTTCTTAGCATTAGTAACATCAAAGTTATGTAGATCTAATTCTTCAAGACTTGAACAATCATAAAATACACTTACAAAGTCATATAATTTAGGACTCCAATTATCTAAATTAAGTGTTCTTAAACTAGAACATCCACTAAACATAAATCCTATGTCTGATAATGCTTCAGTATCAAACGATGATAAATTTAATATTTCAAGTGATGAGTTACCTGCAAACATATATGCCATTTTAATTACTAAATCAGTTCTAGCATTTTCAAAGTCATAACTCTTAACATTGGTTAAACCTTTAAATAAAGATGAAGCATTAGTTGGAAGATTAATATACCCATTAGAAATAATAGTTAAATCATACATGTTTTCTTCTGAAGTTTCAGTTAAATAACCTTTGATTGTTCCATCTTGACTAAACGATAAATCCCAACTAGTAACAGCATTACTTGGAATTGTATTTCCCTTTTTAAATGAAACACTTAATATTTTAGTTCTATATTCATTACTTCTATAATCTAATCCATTAGAAAGGTCTGAATTTTCTTTCATCAAATATGATTCAGTTTCAATCTTACCTCTGAGTAATTTCTTTATATATTTACCTGATTCACGCATTATTGAATCTGGTAAGTTTTCATCCCAAGCATGTTCTTTATAAGCAACAATGTTATAAGCCCACATACCTGAATCCCAACTGAAGTAAGTAAAACTGATATTCTTTTCTTCTAACATTTTAAAGAATGAATAAGCTTGAGCATCATTAATATAACTACCTACTGGTACACCAGTTTTTACACTTGAACATTCAGTTTCAAATATTGGTAAACCTGCATTAATTGCTTGATTTAAATAATTTAAGTGTTCACCAGTAAATTGATTCATGTAAGTATGATGAGTATACATTATGTTATCAACATTTAATGGTGAAGCTGCAACGTAATCTAATCTTGAATCCCATTTTGGTGAACCTACTAAAATAATAGAATCAGGTGAAGTTTCTCTAATCGAAGGAATAACGAAATTTGCATATTCTTTAACTTCTTCCCATGTTACATCATTAGGTTCATTCCATATTTCATAAATAACATGAATATCATTTGGATATAATGCTGAGATTTCTTCAAAGAAAGCTTTAGCATACTCTTTATTAGATAAACTTCCACAAGCCCAATTTAGAATAATATACATGTCATTACTAATCATAGCATCCATTGCATCTTTTAAATCATTCATGAGTTTATCATGTTGTTCGCCAGTCCAATTAATGTACTTTGTATTCATAAATATTCTAAAAACATTACCACCCCAAGTATGAAGTGTATGTAGAGAATCTTCACTATACATTTCAGTTCCTTGTTCACGAATCGCTTGACTATTCTTTGGAGGTTCACTATTTGATACACCTGTAAGTCTAATTTCCTCATTATATTCATTTAAAAGTTTTGAACCACTTACATGTAATCTACCATTGTTAGATGCGAACTTAGTTATATCAGCTTCACAATAGTAATCATCTACGACATCAATAAAATTACTTAAAGCACTCTTTCTATAACACTTATTATCTTTATTAATAGCTAGTTCTACTTTTCCTTCCCTTGTTATTACTACTTGATCATTATCATTATGAGTTACATTAAGTTCATTTATTAAATTAGTTCCTAACTTATTAGAAGTATTACTCCTATAATAGCTATTAGCTTTTTCTACGATATTATCTACATCAATCATATTAGAATCATATGAAGTAAATGCGCTTTTACCACGATAATAGTTATATAGTTTAGCTACATCACCAAGCGATATATTTTTATTTCCTGTAAGTTTTCCACTTTCTATTCTTTCTTCATTTAAAGTTTGTTTTGATTTATAAACATTATAAAGAAGTGATATATCACTAAGTTGGATTTTTCCATCTCCGGTGATGTCTCCTAGTAATATGATTTCATATGTAGTATTATTAGCTATTACTTTTGAGCCATTACTTATATAATCACCATTTTTTAATTCTTCATTATTACTATTAAGAACTTTTATTTCAGAAGTACTTTCTATGTTTGAAAGTAGTTCTTCTACTCTATAGTTATAAGTAGTTGGAACTGCATAGATTTTATTATTTTTTATTTCATAAGTACTAGATGTAATATCGTTATTTAGAGCATATGAAAACTTGATTGCTATAAGTAAAACAACCATATTAAATAAAAACAAAGCTATAACTATTTTATTTAGTTTTTTCATATACTGTCCTCTATTATATTGTAGCATAAAAAAGGCTAGATTACTCTAGCCTTTTAATTATTGAATAGTAAGATTTGGATATGAGTCTTCTAATTTATTTTTGAAGTCTGTATTTCCAGTGATTACTGTTAAAGATTCAGTAGTTGTTGAAAAAATAATGTCAATTGAATAATTCTCATCAAATGTAGTAAATTTAGATAAATCAAGGGTACCTACCTTACTTACACCAGTAAACATTTGATTCATTTTCTTAACTTTTATTGGTTCCCAAGTTGAAATGTTTAAAGTAGTTAATTCATAGTTATGATAGAATGTACCACTAAAATCTTGAACTGATGAAACATTTAATCCAGTTAAATCTAACGTTTTAATATTTTCACAATTATAGAAAGTATAAGTCATTCCATGACCAATAATCCTTGCATCCCAACCAGTAAAGTTTACTGTCTCAAGTTCAGTATCACCTGAGAATGTTGAATATAAGTATCTAACCTTTTTAGAAGTTAGATTAGATAAATCTATTGATTTTATTTTCTTATTAGCCGCAAACATTTGAGATAAATTAAATATCTTATTAGATTTAACATTTGTAAAATCATAACTTTCTACATTAGTTAATCCTTTAAATAAACATTCACAGTTTGCTGGTAAGTTAATATAACCATCTGCACCAATAACTAAATCATACATACCCTCTCTACTTGAAGGAACTAAATAACCTATGATTGTATTATCTTGAATTTTAGATAAATCCCAACTAACAATTGCATTACTAGGTACATTCTTATCATTTTTAAATGATACAGATAATATTTTCTCTCTATATTCATTACTACGATAATATAGGCCATCAATTGTTGTACTACTATTTTCTGTCATTAAGAAATTAGTTTGAGTATAATCATGTCTTAATATTCTTTTTAAGTATTTAGCTACTTCTCTTAATTTAGAATCAGGTAAAGATTCATCCCATTTTAAGTTTTTACTTATATCTACAAAGTTATAAGACCACCAACCTGAATCTAATGCAAATATCATATTACTTAATTTATGTTTATTTAAGAATTTAGCAAAGTAAATAGCATGTGCTTCATCTATGTAGTCTCCTCTTGGTGTTCCACCATCAACTGCTGACCATTCAGTTACAAATATAGGAAGTCCTGCATTAAGTGCGGTTTCAATCGCTTTAATAAAGTTTTCAGTAATATCACCAGAATAAATATGACTTGTATACATAATATTAGTTAAATTAACTTCATTACCAATAACTTTATCAGGTTCTTTATCCCAATTTTGTGTTGCAACTAAACATACAGCATCAGGTGCTTTTTCTCTAATAATTGGAACTATTCTTTCAGCATATTCTTTAATAACACTCCATGGTACTTCAGGTTCATTCCATATTTCATATAAAATATGTGGATCATTTTCATAAATATTAGTTATTCTTCTAAAGAAGTAAGTAGCAGAACTTTCTTGTGGTGGATTATAATCAGACCCTCCTGGATTCCAATTAAGTATTACATACATATCATTTGCAATTGCATTATTAATTGCAACTTTTAATTCTTCAAAATAAGTTTCGTATTCTTCACTTGTGGTATCCCAAAATTTACCACCAACAAATATTCTAATACCATTAACACCCCAAGTATTAAGTGTATTAAATGTCTTTAATGAATGACACTCACGTGGGATTGGTGTTGGTTGTGTTGGAAGTAGTGTTGCTAGATTAACACCGGTCATTTGAAATTCTTCATTATATTCATTTAATAGTTTAGATCCAGTTACATGAAGTCTTCCATTATTAGAAAAATATCTATCATTAGTAGTATCACAATATTCTTCATCAAGTACTTTAACTTCGCCACTAACTGCACTCTTTTTATAACACTTATTATCTTTATTAATAGCTAGTTCTACTTTTCCTTCCCTTGTTATTACTACTTGATCATTATCATTATGAGTTACATTAAGTTCATTTATTAAATTAGTTCCTAACTTATTAGAAGTATTACTCCTATAATAGCTATTAGCTTTTTCTACGATATTATCTACATCAATCATATTAGAATCATATGAAGTAAATGCGCTTTTACCACGATAATAGTTATATAGTTTAGCTACATCACCAAGCGATATATTTTTATTTCCTGTAAGTTTTCCACTTTCTATTCTTTCTTCATTTAAAGTTTGTTTTGATTTATAAACATTATAAAGAAGTGATATATCACTAAGTTGGATTTTTCCATCTCCGGTGATGTCTCCTAGTAATATGATTTCATATGTAGTATTATTAGCTATTACTTTTGAGCCATTACTTATATAATCACCATTTTTTAATTCTTCATTATTACTATTAAGAACTTTTATTTCAGAAGTACTTTCTATGTTTGAAAGTAGTTCTTCTACTCTATAGTTATAAGTAGTTGGAACTGCATAGATTTTATTATTTTTTATTTCATAAGTACTAGATGTAATATCGTTATTTAGAGCATATGAAAACTTGATTGCTATAAGTAAA
Organism: uncultured Caryophanales bacterium; assembly: GCA_946410555.1. Taxonomy (GTDB): domain Bacteria; phylum Bacillota_I; class Bacilli_A; order RF39; family UBA660; genus UBA6985. Next base: position 11,346 of record CAMKAT010000009.1, read on the forward strand.
ACAACCATATTAAATAAAAACAAAGCTATAACTATTTTATTTAGTTTTTTCATATACTGTCCTCTATTATATTATAGCATAAAAAAGACTAGATTACTCTAGCTTTTATTACATTAACGTCTATGACTATTAATAAGATCATCTATTTTCTTTTCTCTTAACTTTTGTAAATATGTACCAAATTTACCATGAAGATTGCCTGTAATATTATTAGCAGAACACTTAGATACTCTTTTTACAGATGAACCATTTCTTTCATACTTTTTATATGAAGATTGAGTGATAGTAAACATCTCATAAGCTTCGCCATAGTTAAACATATAATCTACGATTTCTTTTTGTTCTTGGTTAATAACTAATTCATTATTTTCTTTCATTTCTTTATACTTTTTAAGTTGATTTAAAATATGCGTAAAATATGCTTCGCTTTCACCTTTTACTCTCGCAGGAACATAAAATGTTATTACTCTTCCTGCACTATAGTCATAATCAACCAATGCTTTTATTTGATTTTTTGTTGTTGGAACTGATGCAAGAAAATAAGCAAAGTCTTCTTCATCATAATCTCTTTCAAATCTAAAAGAAATATAACCTGTTTCCATACTTCTAGTTATAATATCTCTTTCTTCAGGATGACCTTTACAAGAAGCAAGTGTAACTATATTATTAACGATACAATATTTGATTAATTCTGTTAGAGCCTTAGATCCCTCACCAAAAAGTTCTGCATATTTATCAGCTTCTTCGACTGGAATTTCATCAGTAAATGTTTTACCAAATTCATAATTATCTAATACTTCATTATTCATATAATCAAATCCTATTGTAATTATAACATAATTTTTTATTTAATCTCCAAATAGCTAAAGATAAACAAAATGTTATACCTAACATCAAAGGAACAACTAATAATGTATTTAGTAATCCTTTTTGAGCAAAAGCATACCAATCATTTCTCATAGTTATTCCATCTTTCATAGTTACTAAAAGATTAGCTGAATAATAGATTTCATAAAGAAAAGTTGGTAATAATCCATAAAAAACATGTTTAAATTTTATAATGTCAGTTTTTTCAAAAATAACAAAATTTAATATACTAATAACTGGTATTATTAGATGAAAGAATAAATAACTATTTCTTATTAATCCTAAGTGTCCACCCCTAGCCATGAATCCAAAGATGAAAAACACTACAAAGAATGTTAAGCTTACTGCTACTGTAGCAACCATTTTTAAAATATAAAAATTTAGTGAAATATCTTTTTTTCTTCCCTTTAAAACTTGATATTCCCTATTCGCAAAAACAAATGAAACAATTCCCATAAATACACTAGCTTGAACAGTGTAATAACTATATATTGGTACTTCAAATAATTCAGGATATGGTTCATATCCTTTCATAAATTGAAATCCTGTGATGCACATAATTATAGTATTAACTGTCAAAACAGATAATATAATATTAATAATAAAAGATATAAACATTTTTTTATTTTTCTTTTTACTCACTACCTACACCTCTAACTCATTATAGCAAAATAAAATAGGTTCTATCCAAGGTTTAAAATTTATATTTTTTAATTCTTTAATACGTGTAAAATATGATGTATAATGTGATTTTTTACACATGTTAAAAAGTAAATTTTACATATAAAATGTATAATTAAATTATAAATGAGGTGACAACTGTGATTAAGACAAAATTAAAAGTATTAATCGTATTTGTAATTTTTGCTTTTGCTCTATCAATAGTAAGTAACACTTATTCAAGATATGTTGCTGCTGCTGAAGAAAACATCGATATAGCACTTGCAAATTGGCAAATACTTCTTAATAATGAAGATATTACAAGTTCTTCTTCATCAGTTGGTTTAATAAATCCTGTTATACTTGAAAATGAAAATGTTGCAAGCAATAAACTTGCTCCTTCTTCAAGAGGATACTTTGATATCGATATAGATGCAAGTTCTGTTGAACTATCATTCAACTATAATATAAAGTTAGATAAAAATGAAATATTAGATGATTTATTTATTACAAAATATCAAATAATTAAAGATGAAAATGAAGAATCAGATTATATTGATATAGTTAACAATGAAATTAATGGTACAATTAATTACTCTAAAGACGAAATAATTAAACCATTTAAAATAAGAGTATTCTTTGAATGGTTCGATGATGAAAACAATAATTCTAATGATGAAAATGATACAGAAATCATTAAGAATAATGAATCTCTAAAGATTAATGCTAGTATTAAATTTACTCAAAAAATAGAATAAGTGATTAAATCACTTATTTTTTTATCTAATAAAAAAAATCAGACTTTATTAGTCTGATATTATATTTGATTTTTGAGCAATTATTACAGGAATTATATTACATGTAGAATTACTACTTTCACCATATATTTTAGATTTATTATTATCGCTTGTATAAGCGTATCCTGATGTATTGTTATATTTAGTACTAGTCCATATACAATTATCATTATTAAATAATTTATATTTATTATCATAACTAATATATCCGTTTGTCTTACCTACCTTAGCAAGTATATTATCCGCTCTAGAACCATATTTTACTGTTCCTAAAATTGCATCAGATATATTAGGAGTCATAATAAGAGTTGAATTAATATCTTTTGATATAACTTTTAATATATCTTTAGCTTCAAGTTCACGTACACTTGCATTCCATGAACTAGTACTTTCATCAAGTAAACTCTTATAGTCATTAAATGATCCTTGTAAATTAAAACTACTTATATCTGGTAAAAGAGATACATTTTTATCCCCGATTAAATTATCAGAATCAATTACATATGTTTTTAAACATGATTCACTTAATGAATTACAAATCATATTATTTTTAACATCAAATAACACTTGCTTACCATATTCAAAGTCATAATCATGATCATCAACATCATCAGTTACTTGTTGTGCTGATACATCAAAACCTATTTTGATCGAAGGTTCTTTTATGTAATTAGAATCTTTCTTTTTCTTTTCTTCTTGTTTTTTTTCAAATTGATAAGCTTTAGATCCCCACGCACTATCAAGTTTGTCATCCCCAGAGTCAAGTGGCCAAGAAACAGTAACAATAAATTCTGCATCTGTTTCTTTAGCATTAAGTCTTGTTTTACTTAAAGTTGCATTTATATGAAATGGATAATCATGGGATAATGCATCTTCGATTCTATCACTCGTATAATCATCACTTAAAACATAATAATCTTTGTTGTCATCTAAAATACGTGCATAATCAATTGTATATTTTAATTTAGCATCAGAGTCTCCTAAATTCTTAATAGTTATTACTTCACTTAATGGTTCCATGCCTGGATAAAGATCTGATAAAGAAATAACTATATCGTTAGAAACTACTTCGTTATTCTTTTCAAATTCAATATACCAAGCTTTTACACCTACCTCTGTTTTAACATCAACAAGCCCACTGTAAGCAAACCACGCAAAACTTACTGATATAAACGAAACAACTGCAAACACTATCGAGACTAAATTCAATTTTAGATAAACTTTATGTCTTTTCTTAAACATAAAATCATCCCTTTCGTTTATATAAATCTCTTACTTATCTTTTCTTTTTTCTTCTTCTTTTTCTATTAATGAATAAATAAATTCAGAACCAATTATATATAATAATGGAAGTATAATAAATACGAATAATCCTACATTAGTACCTACCACTTTATATATAAATGATAAACTTTTTACCTTATATTTAACTACTCCATATAATTGATTTTCAGATACAACTGGATCTTCAACTAAACAGCTTTCACAAATACCTTTAGTGTGGAAGTAGTATTTACCTGCATCATCTTTTTCAATATCAATTACTTGATGAGTAACTATTTTACCTTTAACATCTCTTTTTTCTCCAAGGTAACTAACTACATCACCTACTTTTATATCTTTAGGATCTGTTTCTACTGATATAAGTACATCACCAATTTTATATTTAGGCTCCATACTACCTGATATAACAGTAAATATTCTAAAATTAAATAATGATATTTCATTCTTACTAAATTTTTGTAAACATACCATAAAAATAAATAATATAATCATAAGCATAAATATTCCTTTGATTATACCTGCTATTATTCTTACTACTTTATTGTTTAATATATTTTTCATTAAAACCTCCTATAGACTTTTATAAGCTTTTTCTAAATAATCGTTAATTTCAGATTTAAATTTTTTCTTAATATCTTCTATTCCTGCAAGTCTAGATTCTTGTTCAATCTTAACTTGATTTAAAAGAATACTTAATAACTCTTCTTCACTTATGTCTTTACCATTTATTTTAAGTAAATTAAGAACTCTTTGAATCATATCTGCAAGAAGAATAATTGAATAGTTATTAATCTTTTCTTTTTCTTCTCTTTTTCTTTTAGATACAGAATCCATTACAAAATAATCTATTAAGAATGAATTATCTAAAAGCGATTTTAAAGCATCATTTCCCTCACTTACTAGTGCTTCTTTATCTTTTTCATCTAAATTGAAACCATAATTTCTAATATATTCCCACATTTGTACAGATAATTGAAAATTAGGATTTTTAAGAATAATATTAGTAGGTTTAACTGGTGGTTTGATAAATGTAACATGTAGTTTATCTAATTCTTTAAACATATCACTTTTAAACCAACTGTTAATAAATTCTTTGATAGCTTTAATTCTTTCTAATTGTTTATTGATAAGATTATCTATATTTTTATCTTTACTACTGTTATCTTTTTGTTCTGAAGTAATCTTAAGTTCAATATTTATTTTTTCTCCATCTTCGATAGACTCTGCTTTATATTCTAAAGATTTATTATTACCTAAGATAATATTTTTAAGTTCGTCTTCTCTTTCGAAGATGAATCTTTGTAAATCATGAATAAAAGTATAAAGAAATCTATTTTCATAAATATTAAATGTTTCTTCATTTCTTACTTCTAATATTTTAGATGGTCTTATATCTCCAGTTTCTTCATCCATATCATTTATATAATTTGAATGTTTAGCTAAATCTTTAACACTTTCAGAAGTAATCTTTTTTGCTCTTTCGATAGTTGAGACTACTTCTTCTTTTACAAGTGTTAATTTTGGGTGTCTTACAATTTGATCAATAAATGGACAAGCTTCTTCGATTTTATCTAGCCATTCAAAGTTAAGAGAATCACAAGAATTATTCATTGTGTAATACATTTCGGATGTAGTATTCTTAACAAAAGACTCTTTTCTTTTAACAAGAGAATCATCAATAGAAATTAATTTTTTCTTGCCCATTATTAATCACTCCCTATAGATTCTTTTTAGTATTTTCTAGGTATTCAATACATTCTTTCATTGTACCTTTACCATAGTTTTTATTTAAATAAGAAATAAATGGATCAATTTCATCTCTTAAGAATGAAACACTTAATTGATCAAATTTTCTTAATATTTTTTTAGCAACAAAATAATCTATTGCTTCAACTTCTTTTCCACCAGTTGCTACATATACTGATGTAAATACGTTTAATTGTTTCATAATACGATTACCAAAAGCAATTCTAAAATGTTTAATAATATAATCATCAAGTTCTTTTACTTGTTTTAATCCTTTATCTGATAAAGGATATTTTTCTTTTGCTTCATCAAATAAAGATTCTAAGTAACTTGCATTAATATCAATTGCTTCTTGTTCTCTACATTTGAAAGGATCTACCTTTATATTAATATCTATTGGCATAGCACGGTCATATACCTTATCAGTTACCATGAATGTTGATTCATCGTTATTGATTGTACCTATATACCAAAGGTTACCTGGAAGTCTTAGTTTACCATTAACTAACTTTTTAGGATCTTTAGGCCAAGCAGATGGAACTAAATCAACAAGCCACTCATTTCTATCTGGCATTTCTAGAATTGATAAAAGGTCAGCAAAATAATATTCAACACGTGCTAAGTTCATTTCATCTAGAATAATTGTATGAACATCATCATCAAAACCTGATGTATATATTTCACCTAAAGCTTTAGTTTCATTAAACTTTTTAGTAAATTCATTAACATATCCTAAGAAGTCTGATTTATCTCTCCATGATGGTTCAACTGAAGATACACATGAATCTTGTTTAACAAACTTACCCCAAGCATATGCAAGAGATGTTTTACCTGTACCAGAGATACCTTGTAAAATAATTAACTTACCACAAGCAAGACCTGCAAAGAATGGTCTTAGAATAATTGGATCATAGTATAGTTTTAATTGAGATGCAGCAAAGCATCTGAAGTCTTCAATTAGTCCATCTAAAGTATAATTATTATCATATTTCTTAGGAACAAAGTTAGCATATTTCTTATCAATCATTGTAAGTTTAGGGAAACGAACATCTGCTGGTCCATCTTCTTCACTTTCTTCTTCGGAAGAAATTGAAGCTTTACTCTTATCATCAGGATTAATACCTAATTGACTTACTTTCATAGCCATTAGTTCGTCTTTTTCCTTCATTAGTTTAGCTACTTTATCATTTAAATTTGAAATTTCTTCAACAAGATCTTCTTTATTCATTGAACTATAATTTCTAGTAACTTTATTTTTTATCTTACGAATAATTAAAAATACTATTAGTCCTACAAGAAGAACAAGTATAAATACTGAAATCCATACCAATACCCATTCACCTTTATTAAAACTACCTTTATATGAATCAATTACTTTGGAATAATCATTTATACTTGCAATACGAACCATTCCATTTTTTACACCTTTTAGGATATCTCCTACACCATCAAAAAATATAGAAATAAATTCATAAAAAAATCTGAAAAAAGTGTTCATATATTATGCACCCCCTGAAACATCAATTAAGTCATTAATATTTTCTTTAATAACATTAATTTCTAAATTATTTTTTAAATTATTTGTTAAATTTAATTCTTTTTCTTTATTCTTATCTACAAAAACATAATCAATTAATGAAATGCTTGTTTTTTCATTTATTTTTTCATCTTCATCATTTACTAATAAACCAAATCTATATCCTTGTTTTTTCATTCTTTCAATAGTCTTTTTATTATTAGTAATAGCATCACTCTTATTAATAAGTATTACTCTATTTTTAGCCATTTCATCATTTAACATATTTTCTACTTTGTTTAGTTTATTATTCTTTTTATATAAGCTTTCAGGCATATATAAAAGATAATAATTATTAGTATTACAAGACAATATGTCTTCGGAAAGTTTACCAAGTAAAATATTAATTGTAACTAATATTTTATCTTCTGCTACTATTCCTTCATCATATGTTTTATCAATTATATAATCGCTATAAATCTTACTAAAATTAATATTATGTTTAAGTTTTAAAGCATATACATTTTTCTTAGATGAAAGTTCATTAAACTCTAGTTCAAACGTATTTGTCTTTAGTGAATCAATAAGTTTATTAGTAATGCTTTTATAAGTTCTTTCACAAATAAGTAGTTTTTTAACTACTTCAATTAATTCTTTATCGTTTTTATAATAGTTATTTAAATATTTAGATATTGTTTCTTTATATTTAACTATTTTTTCTTCTAAAACAAGATCACTTTTAAACATATCTTCAATATACAAAATTGTAGTAAATATATTAGCAATATTTTTAACTTTAATTGAATAGAATTTATCATTTCCGTTATAAGATTTAATTAATTTTTCACTACGATTAGTAATTAATTTTTTTAGTCTAGAATTCATGTTTCTACCGTCATAGCTTACATCAACATTTCCAACTAAATTATAATATTTACCATCGATATAAATTTTTAATAATTTTGATTTTATAGATTCTTCATTAGCTTTTTTAAATTTTGTAGTACATAAGATATTTGCAAGTTCGGATATTTCTTCTTCTTTAAAATACATGATTTTCTCTAAAATATTATTAAACTTCTTTTTACGTTTGTTTAAGTATTTTAATATAGATTCTATATTATTATCTTCATCTACATTTTCAATTTCTTCAGATATTTCTTCAGGAATCTCTTCTTCTGAAGTATCTACTATTGTAGGAGGATTTAATTCTTCAGCATCTACAGATATTTTTCTAAATATCATAGTCTTTTCTAAATCTTCTTCATTAACAGATTCAGTATTTATATTTGTAGGTTCATTTATCAATTCTTCAGGAATTTGTTTTATTTCAATAGGTTCTTCATCTAAATCAGAAGTATCTTCCTCTTTGATAGAAGTTTCAATCTTCATAGGAGTAGAATCTTCAAGTTCTTTTTTATCAACAGAGAATTTCAATATTTTCTTCTTATTAAATAAAGTATGAACTGCAAATGTAGCAATTATTAAAGTTAATATAACAAAAGGATTTAAGATTGTTTTTCTAATAATTCCAAATTTGGGCAATACATGTGCTACTTTTCCAACGATTTCATCACTAGTAATTGCACCATCACGAGTATTATTAGCATCACCCTTAGTAATGTAGTTATTATCTGATTTTTCTACCACTCTATGAGTAATAAAATCATCTTTATTCTTGTAAGTAATAATATCGTTTACATTTGGATTTTTTTCACTTTTAACAATTATCACATCACTAGGGCTAATCGTAGGTTTCATACTTCCTGTTTTTACTTCAAAAGCTGAATAGCCAAAAAAAGAGGAATAACTTTTATTAAGAATCTTGATTTGTATACAAGAATATACATTAATAAGAATTATTATTCCTAGGATAACTATTAAAAAATCTAATAAAATATTGCAAGCTTTTCTTATAGTTGTACTCATATAAAAACATCCAATCTTATCCTATGTTGTTCTATAATAAATATAGCATAAGAGATAGTCTTTTACAATATAATTAAATAGTATAATAAAAAAAGAATTCTATTTTTTAGAATCCTCTTTTTCTTCGTCTTCACCATATTTAATTTCAATGATTAATGCATAAATTTCATATAAGAAAATTATAAATCCTGGAACTAACACTATAAATAAGAATCCCCATTTAGATTCGATGATAGAAAGTATAGATCCATAATCATTATATGTTTTAGTAGCTTTACCAATTATAAATTCTTCAGAGAAGGAAGCACCATTTTCAAACGCTACAGCTTTTTCTTTGTCATATTTTTCTCCGACTTTTCCAATTTCAACTGTTGCTACTCCTTTTGAATTTACTGAATAAGTGAATATTTCATCACCCTTATTAATCATGTCATATCTTGTTTTTTGAACAATTATCAAATCACCTTTTTTATAATTTTCATTTGATACTTCTTGTTCAAGAATTATTAGTGATTTATCTCCAAATTCTGTTACACCAAACTTATTAAAGTTTAGTAGTAAAATTGTCATTACTAATGCGAATATATAAAAGCAAGTTCCAAGAATTCCCATAAGTATATTTTTAATTGTTTTTAATGTCTTCATAATTACCACCTTGTCTATAATTATCCTATACTTATTATTACAAAAATAATGTTATCATAGTTATTTTAAACATGCAATAGTTATTCACATGAGCTAACTATTATATCTTCACTCTTAACATTATTTCCGTATAAATTAATTATCATTTCTTCATTATTATTTAAAACTATATCAAATGAATTAATAACATCATCATTATTAGTTTTAATATTTTTTATATTATTATTTTTAGAGACTCTTATATCATCTTTTAGAATTTTTATGTTAACACATTCTTCTTTCTTACTATTGTTATTTATAAGAAGTTTAGATAAATTATCATATGATTTTAATTCATATTTAATATCATTTGTTTTAGTTTCTTTATTTACTTCATATGTGACTTGTAGAGTCTTTTTATAAGGCTTAATACTTCTTGCTATAACTGTTACATTTGCAACACTTTCAAAATCACTAAGTGATAAATTTAACTTTTCGTTTGAGTAAACACCACCAGTTAATGTTGCAGTAAAGTTACTTTCACCATTTATTAAACAAACAGTATCTTTTGATATACAGCTTACTTCATATGTGATATCTTCATTTGTAAATGTATCTTTATTTAAAGCATTACTAATATTAAATGTAATGTCACTTCCATCCCAGGAATTATAATAAAGAGTTTTTTCTTCCTCACTTAAATAATCACTTGCGAAATAAAAGTCTTTCGAATTATAAGAATAATCCCACTTTGTTGTACTTACATATTTTGAAAATGTTTTACCTATAGAAATTAGAGATACTACTAAAAGTAAAACAATTATAATAATCACTTTTCTTTTCATAGTTCCCCCTTTAATTAATTTTTTGATTTGCTTCTATCTCTAGATTTATATAGTCAACTAATCGAGAGTACTCTTCTCCACTATATTCTTTTGGAAATATAACTTCTAGAATATAATCATTTTTAACATTTTTAGAATAAGGCATTACAATATCATTTGTCTTTAATAAAGTTTCATTATCACTTGTTCTTATTCCATCTTTTGAATCAAAGAGTACATTATTATCACTATCATATAATTTAATATCTAATGGAATATAATTTCCTGTTTTTAGGACTATCTTATACAAGATAGATACATCGCTCATACTCTCATCTATGTTATTAAGAATTGAAAAATCATAACGTTTAACACTTCCAGGTTCTAAATCACTTAACTCAATATCAAGTTTATCTTTTCTTTCTACTCCTACGCTAAATGATGCAAGTGAAATAGGTATTTCTTTTTTTACCATATTAGTATAAAGGGAGTAAGTAATACTCGTTACACTGATTAACATAAACATAATTATTATTATTAATATTCTTTTTTTCATATTACTTACCTTACTACTACCTTTATACTATTTTCACCTATATAAGTATCTTCATTATATAAAGCAAATTTAAACATATAAGAGTTCTTTTCTACACCATTTTTAAACGAAATTTGATTTTCACCATTTCTTATATTTGCAATAGATTCATTAATATAGTCGCTTATATTCACTTCAGTATATTCTTGATTAGATCCATTTCTTTCTTTCTTTTTATATAAAGAAACTTTTATATTTGGATTATCAATAGTACTATTAATATTAAATTTAAATAGTTCATTTGCATTTATTAATCTCTTATTTACACTTACTCCAAAACTATAATTATTTATTCTTTTATTTATAACAATCGGAATGTTTATAGAATTATTACTTTGATATTTAATTACGTTATTAAAAGTTAATCCTAAAGTTATTTTTAATGTGCTACTCTCATCTAATAAACCACTTATATCTTCGCTTGTTTTAATTGTTAGAATATCTTTTATATTATTTAAATCATCTAATTTAATGATTGTTTTATTAGAATTATCAGGTGTATATGTTTTGTTTTTATAAACAAATTTAAGACCTTTATAATTGTCTTTATTAACTACATTATTATTAGAATCTATTACTTCAATAATTAATACTTTATCTAAATCTTCAAGACTAGTATTTAAATATTTATTATCAAATGAAGTATTAAAATAAATATTTGTAGTTGATAAAGAATTATATTTTATTAAACTAATGTATCCTGAATTAGTGACATGTAAAATACTATTTATATCATCTGTTAAACTGTTTAGTTTAAAATAAATTGGATCACTTGTTAATTCACCATTATCTTTTTTAGCTTTAAAGTAAATTGAAAATTCTTTATTAGTTTCTTCAATATTTTTAAAATCAATTATTAGATTAAATTTTTCTTTATTAGAATTTTTATTAGTGTAAAATACATCACTTGATAATCCAACTTCTCTAAATTTATTCAATAATATTTCATTATTAGTTGAATCATCTACAAGATATTCATACACTTTGTTTTCACTTAAATCATTTAAAATAATATGAGTATTAATTGGTAAGCTTTCATTACTAACAATACTTCTTGTAAATCCATCTAAAGAGAAATTACTATTATCTAATTCAACATTAAAACTAATAGATGAATTATAAGTCATCTCACTATTAAACTTTAAGTTATTACCAGATTTAACATTTGTAAGTTCATATTTCGTATCAATAAAATGATCACTATTTATATATATTACATTAGAATTATTATCCTCTACTTTTACATAAACAATCGAGTCATTCATTATATTAACAGACTTCTTATAATTAATCCATGAATTAACATTTTCTAATTCATCTAAATTTAGAATATGATTAGTTACAAGATATTCAATACTTTTAATATCATTTTTACTATAAGTTTTTATCTCAAAACTTTTATTCTTTACAAATAAGTAATCTGTATCATGTAGATTATCCCAGCTATAATCGTCCACTTGAATTGAAGCATATATATTATCTACATATAAATAAATTCTATCTGTATTTAAGTAATAAACATCATCATTATAGTTTACTACCTTAGCATATAAAATATATGTTCCTTTATTTTTAAGTCCTATTGGATTTTCATAACTAATCCAGTTGATATTTTCTAAATCACTTTTAGTTAATTGATCTTCTGATAAATAATAATAGACATCTTTAATTGCTTTATAATCTTTAGTACTTGTTAGAATTAATGATAAATCTTCATCATAACTAATATAATCAATATCTTCTTTAAAAGTATTCCAATTATTATCCTTTAAAACGATATTTACATATTTCAAATTTTCATAATCAAGTTCAATCAAAGGCATATCATCATATATAAAATATTCATTATCAAACATCTCTTTAATAATATCTTCATTATAAGTTAAGAAATCTTCTTGAGAGATTTTATTATATGAGTTGGTTATTGAAATGATTGAACTCTCATTTTCACCTAAAGCATAAGTATTATATGAATTATAACTATGATCTATATTAACATTTGAATTAATTATGTTACTAACTAAACCAGAAGAATCATTATTTAAAATTCCTTCATTATAAACATAACTTAATGATGAAGTAGAAGAATCGATTGTATTTGCTATACCAGATGAAATATCGCCATTAATATTTCCTATATTATAAGACTTAGAAATATTAGTGTTCTTTATTATTCCTACCAAACCTGAAGCTATTTTATTATTTACATAAGCTCTATTAACAACATTTTCTATATTTGAATCATTAGCATTAATAATAATACCTGCACTTATTGAATTTTCATCTGAATTTATGTCAGTACCCACACTACTAAGTATATTTCCTTCAACTACTACATTATTAATTGTTGCTCCATTACTATTAAGAGCTAAGCCTGAAGAATTATATTCGCCATATAAATAAGCATTTTCTATTATTAAATTACTAATAGTTCCACCAATGCTATCAAAAAGTGAGCTGTTATCACCTTTAATAAATAAACCATATATTGTGTGATTACCACCATCTAATGTACCATTAAATTCACTTAACATTTCGAATTCATTAATACTGCCTACACTTTTTGTAAAAGTGCCATCTTCATAGTATTTATTAGTAGTATTATCTAAATAATAAGTTATATCATCTTTAATATATTTTAAATTGTCATCTACTTTAAAGAAACCTCTGTTAAGAATAATATCATTAGTTATTTTAATATACTTATTATCATAATCATTCTTTTTTAATGATTCTTTAAAGTACGCAAATTCACTTGCATTTGAAATGATATATGGAGACTCAATTGTACCATTACCAGAATTAAATGAAGAAGCAATACTTCCATCCCATTCATTAAAAGCATAATTTTTAGAAGTTACTAGTTTAGCTAACGAAGGTATTAAAACACTAATAAAAAGGAAACTACATACTAATATACTTAATAGAATTAACTTTTTATTTTTCATCGTGCTCTCACCCACTTAGCTGTTCTCTATTATAAATTTATTATATCATAGAGAATAAAAAAAAGGCATTAATTTGCCTTCATTTTTTCAATAATTTTATTAGCATTTACTATAAACCAGATTTTCTCAACAGTTGTATCACTTTCATTAATTTTATTAATACGAGTAATAAGTGATATTTTATTTTTTAAAGCATCTAAGTTGTCTGGAGTTAAATCATCTTCATTAATAAGAATATTATTTAATTTATACTTATTAGCTATAATTCTTGGGATGTTATTATCTTCAAAAACTGGTAATCCTTTAACAATTAAGTTCGTAGGATTCTTAGCAAATTCATCATAAATATTACTTTGTTTTATTACTTCATTGTAATCATTTAATTCATATACTTTTTGAATAGTTATTTTTTTAAAGTAATCAAAACTTAAAAATAATTCTAGTACATCTGATACTGTCATATTTGAATTAAGTACAGATAATACTCTAGATTTAAAGAATTCATCATCATATTTTCTATATAGATCTCTAAGTCTTTTAGTAATATTTATAGATTCCATTTTTAAATTTTTATCTTTATTACCTCTAGAAATCTTAAAATTAATTATAGTAAGAGATGCTTCCTCTTTTTTTATTGAAGTTTGAATATTCTTTAATTCAGATGAATTACTATTCTTTTTATCTTTAATATCTTCATATTCTTCTTTAAATGAATCTATTATTGGAAGAATACTTAAATAGCCTTCATATTCTTCTAAGTTAAAATATAATTTATTCAAGATACTACATATTGTTTTCATATTTTCTTTATCATTAATATCAACATTTTCAGATAAGAACGATGAATATGCTGACTTTCTAAACTTTGACGATTCAAGGTATTGAGAGATATCAAATTCTTTATTAACTGCTTTTTCTACGATATCAGACACATCTTCATTATTCAATTTTTCTTTTTCTAAATATGCAGATTTTAACTTTTCAATACAAGCACTATATGTTGAAATACCATTTTCTTTAACATATTCTTTCTTAATCTTAGAAATATAAGAATCAAACTTTCTCATATTCTTCTTAATAAGCTTACGAAAATTTATTTCTATGTGACTAATTATGTCAGGATTTACCCAATAGATTTCTTCGAATGTAACATTCAAATCATCTTGAGTTTTTTCCCCTTTTCGTACTTTTAAGAAAACATCCATATATTTATGAACATAATAATTATATTTGAAATTTTTAGAATCAAGTTTAATTCCTGCGGAAACAAATTTATCAATAAACTCATTAATAAGATTATCTATTGAATCAAAATTAAAAACATAGTAATTACTCATTCTATAAAGTAGATTATCAAATCCCATTTTCTCATAACTAGTATTAAGAGGATTTAATATATTTCTTCCCTTTTCTAGAATTTCTATTTTTTTATTCACGGAATCAAAATCTTTTTTCACTTCTGGTACACTTAAAGCTCTCTTTTTAGCTTTAATATAATTAAATACACTTTCTCTATAAGATGTATATTTATTGACAAACTCATCTATTGAAGAATTATATTTTTTTATATTTGTTTTTGTTTTAGTAGGTAATGAAGATAAAAATGTTTTTTTAACTTCGACATCATTACTAATAAAATCTAAAAAATTATTCATTTTCATCTTCCTTTTCTACTTCTATTTTACTATCTAGAAGATATTGAATAAAAGAATCAATATCATTAAAAACTTCTATTAATTCTTCTAACGAAAGAAGAGATAAATCAAAATCAACTTTATCATTTAACATATATATTTACTCCTTTCATTAATTGAATGCTTGATATCCACTAGTATCCTTAATAAAGTTAATATCAACATATATTTCAGCACCAGTAGAATCTGTTTCTAAACTGTCTATATCTTGTCCTTCAATCCATAAATAAACACGAGCTTTTGTAATACCATCTGGTATTGTAAATAATGGTTTATCAAAATCTGTTTCTTTTATAGTTTTTTGGAGAGCAAAATAGTTATAATCAATTTTACTAGAACCAGATATATTATCTTCAACATAAATAGGTCCTCCAGCATTTATCATTCCATATGTTGGGAACTCTTCATTATCTTTTAAATCTAAATTATATTTAGCTGCTCTTTCTCTAGAAAGCATTGTATGAAATTTACTATTAGGTTCATAGATAATTGATTCACAATCATGATTACATTGAATATTTTGAATTGTTTTAGGATCAGAATCTAAAGGAACAGTTCCAACTTTAACAATACCAATTCTTAAAGAATTAACTAGTCCTTGCATTTCATCTCCAGAGTCTGATGTCATATATGCTGTTGTACCATCATCAAAATAAAGACTATCAGGAACTGGTGAACCAGTTTCATTTTTGAAGAATATATCAAAAGCTATATAGTTATTAAAAGCTCTTGGTTTTGAATCAACAACTTTTGTTGTATTAATAAAACCATTTATCTTTTGTTTATTCTTATATCTAACTCCAGCAGATGAATATATATCAAAGAAGTAAGAATTATTATCCTTTATTCCATTTGATGATACAGGTGTAAGACCAGATGCTGCCCATTGATTAACATGATTTGGATAGTTTTTTTTTAATCCATTTATCAATGTTTCACGAGATATTTCAATCGTATTATCAAAATTTATTCCATCAAAAGAAATAGAAAGACCGCTATTCTTTGAAACTATCATATTAAATTCTTTAATCTTAACGTTTAACGATGTAGAAAACCATGCATACGAAGAAACTATTAATAAAACACCTATCATAAAAATAACAAAAACAGTTAAATATCTTCGATTTAATAATCTAGTAAATAATGATTCTTGTTTATTATTAACTATTTTTGAATTTGTTTTCTTTTTAGATTTTTGTTTTTTAATATTTTTTGATGCTCGATTAACTATTTTTTTATTAGTCATATGATCACACCTTTAAATAATATAAATGAAGAGTAAAAATTTACTCTTCATTCATATTTCTTGATAAACTAAATGAATTTTTATCCTTCATTAGTTGATGATTGAGTATCATTTTTTGGAGTGATATCTGTAGATGGTCCTTCATAATGAATGTCATCTTCAGTATATCTTTCCTTAGTGAATCCAAATTTAACTGAGATTTTCTTTCCTAATGATGCAAAATCATAGTTATCAATATCTTGACCTTCGATCCAAATGTAAACTCTTACTTTAGTAATACTGTTTGGAGCTAAAGTCATGAATGTTGGTCTAGAAGTACCAGTTAAGTTCTTCATTGTATCTGTGAAATATGGGAAATCTACTAATTTGTAATCTCCACGAGCAGCTAATTTAGCAGATTCAGCAGATTTAGCTGATTCACTATCTAAAGTTTGTTTTAATGCAGTTTCATTTAAGTTAACAGCGTTATTATAAGCATTGTATGCAGCACTGTTAGCTAAATAAGTATTATATTGTTCACCATCATAGATGTCTACATTATCATCAATACCAATTACTCTACTAATAGCATAAGTTTTATTACTTGTACCATCAGCAACTCCACTACATTTATCTGCATTATAAGATGATGATAATGTTAAGTTTGTACCATCTTCTTTTCTAGTATTACAACTTGTTTCATACCAGTTAATAGCATTTTGTACGTGGTTAGTATCATTTGGTTCCCAAATTTGAGCTTGACGACAAATTCCTGTTACTTGA
Organism: uncultured Caryophanales bacterium; assembly: GCA_946410555.1. Taxonomy (GTDB): domain Bacteria; phylum Bacillota_I; class Bacilli_A; order RF39; family UBA660; genus UBA6985. The sequence goes on from CAMKAT010000009.1 coordinate 28,838, forward strand.
GCTTGGTCAGCACCAGCAGCTACATTTGTACAAGTAATGTCAGTAATATTATTTGTAGATGCAACACCAGGAGTAGCTTCTACTCTACCAATTTGAGCAAAACCAACTCTTACTGAGTTTTCAATACCAGTTCCAGCAACACCACCGTTTGTTGAAACTTTAACTTCTGAGTTAGTTGTTAAGAAGATATCTTCTTCATTTAACACATTATTTTCAGTATAGTATTCATTTCCTGAAAGGTTTTTAATAAATAAGTCAAATGCAACATATCCGTCACCTTCAATGAATCCTTTTTTACCTTCTGCAGTTTTATCATAATTGTGTACACGACTAGCAAGTAATCTATATCCACCTTTAGTAGTAGCTAAACTACCTTTTTCATACATTTGTAATCTTGAAACAGTAGAATCAATATCACCAACAGTAGAAACAGGAATAAGACCATTATCAGCCCATGTATTAGTATTTCCATTGTATGGAGTAGCATTCTTTGCATCTAATTCGTAAGACCAATTCTCACCATCCATAGATAAGAATAAACCTTCAGTTGTAGCAATTTCTACATCGAATGATGATACATTAACAGTTTTCATACCAACAAACCATGCGTATGTTCCAACACCAATTAAAATAGAGCAAAGAAAGCAAATAACAATTAGATTTCTAATTTTTCTATTTTTTCTGTTATTATTCATAATTTTTTCCTTTCTTGGTTTAATCATGCAAGAGTAATAAATACTCTTGCATATTAAACATTATTTTTTATTACTCACCATCATTTTCTTTTTTAGTATATTGGTAAGCTGGATGATTTTCTTTAACTACATCTGATGGAAGATCAGCACCTTCTGGATTTTCATAGTCAAAGTCTTCATCATAGAATCTTTCTTTAGATAGACCAAATGCTACAGATATTTTCTTTCCTAATGATGCAAAATCATAGTTGTCAACATCTTGTCCTTCAATCCAAATATAAACTCTTACTTTAGTAATACTGTTTGGAGCTAAAGTAACAAATGTTGGACGATTAACGCCTGTTAATGATTTTTCAGTATCAGTGAAATAATCGTAAGCAAATAATTTACCTGCTTGAGCTGTATCAGAGATACTAGCTGTATAACCATTGTAGTCAGAACCATCGTATACATCTACTTGGTCACTGTAATCAATAACACCACCGATAGCGTTAGTTTGTACATAAAGTCCATCAGTTAATGTATTACAAGCACCACCATATGAAGCTGCTTGTGTTAAATCAGCACCACTTCTTAACTTACAAGAAGTTGAATACCAATTGATTGCATTTTGTACATGATATTTATCATTTGGTTCCCAAATTTGTGCAGGACGATTAGCACAAATTCCAGTAACTTTTGAATCAGAACTACATGTGATTCCAGTAATTACTGATTGAGTTGTTTCAGTAGCCTCTACTCTACCGATTTGAGCAAAACCAACTCTTACTGAGTTTTCAATACCAGTTCCAGCAACTCCACCGTTTGTTGAAACTTTAACTGCTGAATCAGGAGATAAATAAATTGGTTCCTCATTTAATACGTTTAAGTCTTTATAATATTCTTTACCTGAAAGGTTTTTAACGAATAAATCAAAAGCAACGTATCCGTCTTGTTCAGGTTGGCCTTCAGCTGTATTTTGAACTTGACTAGCCATAATTCTATAACCACCTGGTGTAGTAGCAAAACTTCCCTTTTCATACATGATCATTCTAGAAGCATCTGTATCAATTACACCTACAGATGAAACTGGAACTAATCCGCTTCCACCCCAGCTGTTTGTATTATTAGATGTGTTTACTTCTTTGAAGTTTTCTTGGTTAATAGAAACTGTATCTGACCAAGTAACACCATCTAATGATAATGATAAGCCATCGATTGCCGCAATTTGTACATCGAAGCTTGAAACATTAACTGTTTTCATACCAACGAACCATGCGTATGATCCTGTGATTAAAATTAATGCCATAATTGTGCATATAAAAAATAGACGTCTAGTTTTTCTAATATGCATGCTGTGTTTCTTTTTCATGTTTAATCCTCTTTCTAAATCTCTGTATGTTCTGAAACAAAATTCATTGAAATTTTGATTTCACCACCCAAAATGTTATCATTACATTCTGGATCTGAACCCTCAATCCATAAAACTATTGTATACTTGTCAACATCTCCGGGGTTAAAATCAGTTTTATGATCAACCGTAATTACACCATCCTTAGCAAACGGAGTAGTTTCTTTCTCAGGTGTGTTTTTTGCAGATAGTTTAGCATAAGTTACAAATTCAGAGTTTTTATAGACGCGAATTCTTACTGCCTCATCCACTTGCTTAATAACGTCATCAATTACTATTTCGCTGTAGTAATCTACTACTTGATTTCCTGTATTTTCAACAAAGAAAGTATAAGCTAAATAGTTTTTGCCGTTATGCGAGCCACCATTGCTTTCATCAATATCTTCGGGAAGCCATTTGTATGATATATTGTCAAAAGACTCAGGTGACTTGGCATATAACTCAGACCTAAACACTTTATAGTTAGGATCATCATAAATGATTACTCCTTGCTCATAATAAAGGTTATCATCTAGAGATATGCAGAAGCTTTCATTATTATAAATAATACCAAATACAAAATATGAAAGTATAAGCACAAAAAAAATGGACAACAAGAGAAGTTTCACTATTTTGTTGGTTTTCTTTTGATGTTTGTATCTTTTAATAGTTGAAGTTATTCTCTTGTCATCCATAAGCTGCTTCCTTCATAAAAATTTTTTAAGCATATCAGAGATTGTTATACACTTAATTTTGATATCCTTTATAATATACTTAAATTATATTCATAATTTTTTTTCATGTCAACATAAAACATTTTATTTTTATTTAAGATAATTTTTTCACTAAAAAAGACTAGTTATCTAGTCTTTTATTCATTATGGAGTAAGTGTTTTACTTTTGACACTTTCTTCATTAGTAAGTTCTATAACTGTTCCTGGTGCACTATAGTCATATCCATCAATAAGATCATTATAAACAGATGTTGCTTCGACTGTTTTGTTGTTAATAAACCAAACATCATATCCAGGAGTTCTAGATCCATACCCAGATTTTTCAGTCCATGGTTCAATATCTAAAATTTCATATCCTTCAGGAATTTCAACTTGACCACCTTTAACATTAGCAGTACTAATTATATTTATTTGATTATTAATTCTTACAAAAAATACGTGTGTATATGGATCAAATACTTTTGTTTCATCAGCTTGTACTTCTTCGCTTGATGTTGTTTCTGCGGTAACTTCATCGACTGGTGTTACTTCCGAAGGAACTTCTTCCTCGATAGAGATGTCAGTTTTGCTTTCTGAAGCTACTTCTTCTCCACAACTAGTAAGTGTACTAACACTAATTACTGATGCTAGTGCCAAAGCCATTAAATTCTTTTTGCTTTTTTTCATTTTTATCCTCCTAATAATAGTTTCGTTCAAGTATTAATTATTCAAACTACTCCTTCTTTATCATTATATATTACTGTCTTTTTTTATTTTGTCAACTTTTTTAATCTTTAGCTAAATGAAACATACCATAGTCTTTAATAGATTCTGTTGCATAATTAACTGCTGTTTGAAGAGCTTCTTCATTACTCTTACCAATTGATTTAAGTGCATAAAATACTCCTGTTACACGGTCTTCTGCTTCACTCTTATCAACTACACAATCACAAAGTGGTGCTTCAACTGTAAAAGTCTTTTCAGGAGATAAAAAAAGACTAGTTTTTTTATTTAATCTAGCCTTAATTTTTTATTATACTTCCATAACTATTATTATTAGTAAATGTTGTATTTGTAACATTAAATGTTACTTTATTATTACTTGATACAGAACTATTTAAATCACCATACCAAATCTTATAAGCATAACCACTATTATTAAACGTTGAATTACTAATGTTATATACTACTTCATTAGTAGATTTAGTAGTTACATCAAATACATTCCCAGTAGATGTTATATTTAAATTATCATAATTATAAGTACCATTATTATTATATTCATTAACTAATGCACCTTTTATACTAGTAGTTATATTAGATACATTATAACAATTTCTAAATATATTTTTTGCTTCGATAGGACTACCATCAGTTTTAGATAACGTTTCATTATCTATAGATAAAACACCTACATATATTCCCGAGAAATTATTTGCATTATTAGTGAAGTTATTAACTTTAATAGTATTATTCTTAACTTGTGCAATTTTTCTTCTATCTTTAATAATGTTTCCGATTGATGCATTTTCAGATATTATAGTATTATTTTCAAATTTAATATCTGAGATTGCTACTTCTTCATGTTCTGGTTCACCTATCATAACTATTGTGCTACCATTTGCAAGGCCACTTGCTTTGTTTGAATTAATTATAATTGTATTATCATGGAAATTTAAGTTTTCATTAATACCTTGGATTGCATCTTCATGTTGTTTAATACCCATTGATAATATTTTATAACTGTATTGTTCTTTAGTTATTGTATTATTGTGAACATTAATATTTCTTGCTTCAGCTGTTTCATAATTAGCTGCAATGAAGAATGTAGATACTGCAACTCCTTTATCAATAAATGATGAATCATATAATTCTACATCTTCTAAGATACCATTCCAAGCATCAATCCATATTGATTCATCTTGTCCATTTTTTTCACCATATACATTGCTAATTACAATATTTTTAGAAGTATGATTTTGATAACGTTCTCTTATACACATATGAGTTGTTAAACCAAGATTACTTGTATATATTTTACTAGTTATATTATCAATTCTAGTATTTGTATTAGATGTATATAAATCTATTGAATTAACTCCATAAGTATTACCTTCACCTGTAGTAAATTCACAATTTTTAATTGAACTATTATCAGTAAAGAAGAATCTTACAACAAATATATGATTCATATGAACTCCAGTAGATAAATCTTCTTGTTTATCAACTTCAAATTTTAATGAATTAATATTAACTGTATCTTTTTCTGATGAAGTTTTACCATTTCTATCATTTGCAAATGCATGTTCTTTATCACTTGCATATATCATTATTTTAGCGTTAGAGCCACCAATTATATTTCCTGATGTAAATAATATTGTCTTTGTTACATTATATGTTCCATCTGGTATATAAATAGTATTACAATCATCTTTCTTTAATTGATTAAATGCTAATTGTAATTTTGTCGATTCATCACCTTCACCATTACCAATTAAACCAAATTGTTTAACATTAATAGTATTATTTTCTGGTATTAATTTAGCTACATTACCATTATCAAGTTTTATATATCTACCATTATCAATTGTTTGTTTATTACTACTTTCAATTAAATAATAACCATTACCACCATCACCATAACTATAATAACCATTAGTAATAACATAATTACCCACTTCTAAATTAGAAGATTTTAATTCACTTACATTATTTACCTCAAAAGCACTATCATCTATATTATTTTTATTATAAGTATTCATAGTTAACTTTGCACTAAATGATACATTACTATTATCATCTTGAGGCAATGTATCTTGTTCAAAAAGAATCGTTAAAGTATATTCATGAGTTTCACCTGAATTAATTGAACATCCATTAACTATTTTAGATTCTTCACCACTTATACTTGGAACTACTCTTTTATCTGCTGGACATCCTTTTGCTGATTCTAATTTATAAACTAAATCACTCTTATCATTAAAAGTATTAACTATATCAGATAAATAGATATCATAATTTGTAGTATTAGATCCATTATTTTTAACACTAAATGTTTTAGTTATAGAGTCACCTGGATTTGAATTAACTAATTCTATATTACTGTTATCTATATTTAACTTAATATCATTATCTACAACCTTAATAGATGTTTTACCTTTATAAAAATTATATAACTTAGATACATCTCCTAAAGATATATCCTTTTTACTTGTTAATAAACCAGCTTGATATTTATATCCAGCAATATTATTATTTTTTCTATAATGATTATACATTAAAGATACATCACTAAGTGAAATAGAACCATCACCAGTAACATCACCTAATAATACTATTTTATATTTTTTACCATTTACATCAATGCTATATCCTGTTCCTATATTACCTTTATTTATTTTTTCTTGATTAGTATTATATAATTCATAACCAGATATATTGTTAATATTATTTATAAATTCTTCTTTAGATAGATTTAATCCAGTAGGAACAGCATATATCTTGTTACCTATGATTTTATATACATTAGATGACATTTCACCTGATGCATATGAAAATTTAATAATTAATGTTGTTACAAATAATACAAACAATAAAATAAATGCTAAATATCTTTTCTTCATGTCTATCATCTCTATTCTAATTATATCATAAAAAAATAGATTAAGTTTCCACTTAATCTATTAAAAAATATTTTTTTACTTTCTGACTTTATAGTAGCTGTTGAAGCCTTAATTTCAACTCCTTTATCATTTACATTATGACCATATTTATCTTTTTCTATTTATATTCTCCCCTTCACTATTTATTTTTTTTATCATTGCTTCATATAAAACCAATATGTCATCAGAAATAATCTTTTCATCACCTATCTCTTTATTAAAAAGTATTTCTTCTTTTACATCATCTAATATTGTATGAATTTTTAAAGAATCTTCATATGTAATTAAGTTTATATCATTAGATAATATATTAAGTAACTTTTTTTTACATCTAAATATTTATTCTTAACTTTTTTATAAGATTCAAAAGAAATAACTATATCTATATATCCAATAATAGTAGCAATATCTTTTATTATAATTCCATTCTTTTTATTGTACATGATATCCTCCTTTTATAAAAATTATTATATTATTACTATTATTTGTTGTCAAAACGACCACCTAAATGAATCAAAATAAAAAAGACTAGTTTTGCCTAGTCTTTTATCATTAATATTAATTCTTCTTTGCTTTGATTGCAGCTTGTTAAACAAACACTATTGGAAAACTTAACTGAACGATATGTCTTTCTATTTTTGACTAAAATGATTTATTTCAATTATTATTTATTTTAATCTATTTTATTTCTTCAATTATATATCCTAGTAATTCTTTTAAAACTTCATTTCTGTTTTTAGATGTATCTACAAATCTAATATTATGTTTTTCACTTTCATCTTCTAAATATTTACTATTTCTAATTTCACTTTCAGCATACGTTAATAGCTTTTCATCACTTTTGTGTTTAGTCCAGTCTAACTCAGTATCATATTTTTTCCAGTTTGATACTACTTCTTCTTTAGTTATATTTGGATAACCAAAACATAAAGTTATAGAGTTTTCAAATAAAGAACAATCCTTTGGCTCAAAATCTACAGTATCAACCACTTTAACATTATCTATATCATACATATTAGCATATTTATAATAACTTAATATGTAATTAAGATAATCTTTATCTTTACCTACGATAGATGTCGATACTTTAGTATCTTTATATATTGCATCCCTAAATGCCAATCTTAATAAATCTGTTTGTATAATTGTTACATTACCTAATCTATCTTTTAACATTTTAGAGAATGTAGATTTGCCAGCTCTTGGAGCACCAATTAATATAATATTCTTCATTTTTATCACCTACAGCAATTATATCATATAAAAAGACTAGTTTTGCCTAGTCTTTTATCATTAACATTAGTTCTTCTTTGCTTTAATTGAAGCTTGTATGGGTACAATCAAAGGGAGTAAAATATATAAAATTAAGATTATAAAGACTTATGAATAAATTTTTTAACATACTTTTTAGAGCAACAAAGCCTATCAGCAATTTTATCTTCTTCTTAACAAAAATTTTTAGTTTTAATGTATCTATTAATTCTTTCATCTAATAACTTCGTTTTTCTTTGACTTTCTAATAATAATTTATCTATAGATGGTGAATTATAATACTGAAACATTTCTTTTAATATTTTCATTTGTTTTTTATTTAATTCAGCTATTTCATTAGTTAAATAACTATGTAACAACTCTAGTGATTCTTCTATTGAAATATCATAAAATTTTGATATAAGAGTAAAAATAGAGCCACTATATCCACATCCATAACATCCCCAGTACTTTTTTTCTTCTACAATACGAAGTGGTAGATGTGAAGCACGATGAAGCTCAGGATTACAAAAAACACAATTACAATAATAATTATTATTATTATTATTAATCCTTGCTTTAATTTTTTTCTTTAAATTATTACTTTCACAAATACTATAATATATTCTTAAAATAGATAAATTTGAATTCATAATTTCATCGTAGTATTTGAAATATTTATCAGGATTTTTAGAAAATTTAATATCTAAAAACTCCCAGTCATCAATTTCACAAATATTCATAAGATTAAAATGATTCATAAGTCCTCCTTTGTTCTTTTATTATTATAACACTCTTTTATTTTTTAAAAAAAAATATTGACGATAAATAAAAAAGATTAAGTTTTCACTTAATCTCTTAGAAATTATTTTTTACTTCCTTGTATGATAGCGGCTTGTACTTCCATTATGGAAGGTAGTAAAAGTTATATGAAATTAAAACTAATTATATTGTTTTAAAAACTCTTCTAATTGTTGCTCACTTTCAAAGATGTTTTCAAAAATATTATATAATGAATCAGTAGCATCAAATTCACCAATCGCATAACATTTTTTACCCATGCCATAAGCTATTCCTGCTTCGATATGTCCTGATTTTCCTGCAGGTAATACTAGCAATAGATTTTTACAAGCTTTTTCATTATCTAAATCTTGTTTAAAGATATTCAAAACAATATCACTTTTTAATCCTAGATTTTCAAATGCTTGCATTTTCTCTTCTTCAGTTTGGCCTTCTTTACCATAACTATTCATAGTGTCATCATTCTTTAAAAAACAGTAGTACGAAATATTATGTTTATCAAAAATATCACATATTCTTAAAATGCTATCTTTGTTTCTAGTTTTTCCTGCTATAAAGAATTCATATTTTGTATTCATATTATTATCACTTCCTTTCCAATTATATCATAAAAAAGACTAGTTTTACCTAGTCTTTCAATTATTTTATATTAGTTATTCTTTGCTTTAATTGCGGCTTGTATTAGTGTCAAAGCTGGGGATCAAAACTATTATCAACTAAATTACTTATCTAGTTCATTATAACAAAGAAATCGGAATATGAGAATATTACGAACTCTTCTATTTATTTACTATACCTAGTAATAATCTATTTACAATTGGAATTCTTTTTAATGTTTCAGTCATTAAAGGTAATACAATTATTGTTCCTATAATTATAATTATATAATTAAATATAAAATTATTAAGTTTAATATATTCAACAAGGATAAATGCTATAACAATTTGTATAGTATAATGAAGTACATAAAAACTAAAATTATTCTTATTCATATAGTTAGTGAATTTATTTTCAAAATCTAAGTGTTTTTTGCCAATACCAAATGCTGACAAAATTACTAACCATATATAAATATTTGTAAATATATTAGTTAAAAATTCGTTAGATCCAAAGTTAGCCCCATAGTTAACTATTGTAAATATAATTCCAATAATAAACGTTATTATTCCTAGTAATAATGAAATACTTTCTAATTGTTTAATAATCCTATCATTTGAAAATATATAATAGCCTAATATAAACATTAACAAATATATTCCCCATCTGTATACTGTAACAACTGGTGTATTTAATATAAAGGAAGAACCCCAAACTAATAGGAATAATAAAAATAGAATTGGTAAATTGATTTTGCCAAATAAGCTATCTAATTTTTGTCTCTTATCAATTTTTCTAATTAAAACTATTAACAAAGACGCTACAAATAAAACATGAGCGTACCATAATGGACCAATTCCTATTAAAGAAAAAATAATATATTTAATTACAGATGGAATCATATTTGCATTACCAGCAAATATATTACCATAATAATTTGTTATCCAACCACTTATCCAACCATATACAAATATGCCTACAATGCTTGGAACTAATATTCTTTTTGCTCTATCTTTAATTAATTCTTTATTACTTTTATTATTTAAAGAATATTTAGTAGAAACACCTGATACTACAAATAACAAACACATAATCCATGGGTATGTAAAAACACATATAGTATCGAGTTCTTTAATTCCTTTAACACCAATATTTGAAATTACACCACTTGAATTAAAAATATAAAATACATGATATAAAATTACAACGCATAAAGTAATCCATCTTATGTTATCTAAATAATTCTTTCTTTTATTCATAACTATTTATCTTCATTTGGTAATATTTTATCCATAGTATCTTCTAATACTTCAGACTTAATAATAGCCATACCTTTCTTTTTATCACATAAAACAACAACTGAATCACCAGGTTTAATATCAAACATATCTCTTGCTTCTTTAGGAATTACTATTTGTCCTTTTTCACCAACTTTAGCAATACCTACGAATTTATCTTTCATATTTTTCTCCTTTAAGTATAACTGGTTATACTTTTCATACTTGATTATACACTTACTATTTCAAAAAGTAAACACATAAAAAGTGTTCGGAAAATTATTCCTTTTGCGAACATAAAAAGACTTCACTTTATCTGAAGTCTTTTAATTACTTATATTAATTCTTTTTAGCTTTGATTGCAGCTTGTATAATGTGTTGGTCTGTACATAATTCATTCCATATATACGGACTAAAATGACTATTTTTATAATTATTTATTATACTCTTTGCATTTTTCTTCTAGTAATTTGAAATTACAACATCTTTTTGCAGTATTTGGGTCAAGTGCTCCATTGATGTATTTATCATAAAGTTTTTTTGATCTTCCATATAGTTTATCATCATTACGATTTAACCAATATATTTGTTCTTTTAATAATTTAGTATATTTTTCTTCTGATTTAGTTAAACACTCTTTATCTAAATCTAATTTAATAATATTATTTTGCGTTACAGGTAGCATATTATTAAAATTAATAGCTCCAAGTTTACCATTATCAATCTTTAAAAAATCCAGTTTTGTTTTTAATTTTAAATGTTTTGGTTTAGGACTAGATAAAGGTGCAAAATACATTAAATTATCTATTCTAAAAAGAACTCCAACAAATGGTCTTAATTCTTTTTCTTTATAATTATATGGAACTTTATTATCATATTCTCTCAAATAGTTGCAATAATCAGTATCTAGTCTAACTAATTGTAATTGATTATCCATATTATCACCTTCGGGCATATTATACTCTAAATTGCAAAATAAAACTAGAGTATGCTCTCTAGTTTCTTTTTTAAGTTCCTCTTATGGTGGGAATCACCGCTTTTTTAAGTTCCTGTCAAAGCCGGAATCGCTTCTTTTTTAAGTTCCTCTTATGGTGGGAATCACCAGCTTTTTTTTAATTAAGTACATCACTTAATCGCAAAAATAATATACTACAAAGTAGTAAAAATGTCAATACATCGTAGTATATC
>CAMKAT010000010.1 GCA_946410555.1 uncultured Caryophanales bacterium
TATACCCTTATAGGGTTTCTTAAAAACCACTAGTTTTACTAGTGGATTTTTATTGTATAATTTAAATGGTGATAATATGAGTAAGAAGATGTATTTTATATGGGGACTATTTATTGTTGTATTAGTAGCTTGTTTTTTATTTATGGGTTTTAAAACAGCTAAAACATATAAAGGCTATTATTCGTTAGAAAGTAATTTAGATGAAGCTGCATCTATGTACTTTACTCAAAATCCTTTTAGTTTAGAAGAAGGTGAGTCTATGAAGGTAGATATTAATGATTTATCTGATTATGTAGATTCAGTTGATGTAAAAGGTGATAAATGTAGTGGATATGTTTTAATTACTAAAAAAGATGGTAAAAATACATATAAAACTTATTTAACTTGTGAAAATTATAAAACTTTAAAAGAATAGCTGTAAAAGTACGATTTCACGTTAAAAAAATGTTGAAATCGCTATTTTTTTATGTTATATTAAGCATGCATTTGGAATTAGTCTGAATTTTTTCAGATTTAATTTTATAAATGAATTGACACACCAGGGTGTGTGCTCATAGAAAGGATATATTTTATGACTACAGTTAATCAATTAGTTAAAAAAGGTAGAGGAAAGAAAACAAGAAAAAGTAAATCTCCAGTGTTAACATTTGGTTTTAACTCTATGGAAAAGAAAACAACTAATACTAACCATCCACAAATGCGTGGTGTTTGTACTAAAGTTGGTACTAAAACTCCAAAGAAACCAAACTCAGCATTAAGAAAATTTGCTCGTGTTAAACTTTCAAACGGAAGAGAAGTAGATACTTATATTCCAGGTGAAGGACATAATCTACAAGAACATAGCGTTGTATTAATTAGAGGTGGACGTGTTAAAGACTTAATCGGTGTACGTTATCATGTAATTAGAGGTGCATTAGATACTCAAGGTGTTAACGATCGTAAACAAGCTAGATCTAAATACGGTGCTAAAAGACCAAAATCTAAATAAAAAATATTAAGGAGGAAACAAGATGCGTAAAAATCGTGCTGTAAAGCGTGACGTATTACCAGATCCTATATACAAATCAAAAGTTGTTACTAGACTTATCAACGGTTTAATGATCGGTGGTAAAAAAGGTACTGCTGAAAAGATTTTATATGGTGCATTTGATATTATTAAAGAAAAAACTGGTCAAGAACCAATCGAAGTTTATGAAAAAGCATTAGAAAATATAAGACCAGTTCTTGAACTTAAATCTAGACGTGTTGGTGGAGCTAACCTTTCAGTTCCAGTTGAAGTTAATGACGATAGAGCTCAAACTTTAGCATTAAGATGGTTAGTTAACTATTCTAGATTAAGAAGCGGTAAGACTATGGCTGAAAAATTAGCTTATGAAATTATCGATGCTTCAAATGGTGTTGGTGGAGCAGTTAAAAAACGTGAAGACACTCATAAAATGGCAGAAGCTAATAAAGCTTTCGCACATTATAGATGGTAGGAGAATAATATGGCAAGAGATATTCCAATTGATCATTTAAGAAACTTCGGTATCATGGCTCACATCGATGCTGGAAAAACTACTACTACTGAAAGAATTTTATTCTTAACAGGTAGAACACACAAAATTGGTGAAACACATGATGGTGAATCACAAATGGACTGGATGGAACAAGAAAAAGAAAGAGGTATTACTATTACTTCAGCAGCTACTACTTGCTACTGGAATGGTTATAGATTTAATATCATCGATACTCCAGGACACGTAGACTTCACAATTGAAGTACAAAGATCTTTAAGAGTTTTAGACGGAGCAATTCTTTTACTAGATGCTAACGCTGGTGTTGAACCTCAATCTGAAACTGTTTGGAGACAAGCAAATGAATTCGACGTTCCAAGAATTATTTGTGCTAATAAGATGGGTAAAATTGGTGCTGACTTCTATATGTCTGTTCAATCAGTTAAAGATAGATTAGGTGCTAATGTTGCTCCTATTGAAATTCCTATTGGAGCTGAAGCTGACTTTAAGGGTGTAATTAACCTATTAAATATGAAAGCTTACATGTTCAATATGGATGAACAAGAAACATTAACAGAAGCTGAAATTCCAGCTGATATGAAAGATAAAGCAGAAGAATGGAGAATGAACTTAATTGATGCAGTTTCTACATTTGATGATGAATTAATGATGGACTTCCTTGATGGAAAAGAAATCGCTGAAGATCAATTAAAAGCTGCTATCAGAAAAGCTACATTATCTGCTAAATTCTTCCCAATGTTATGTTCTGATGCATTAGCTAATAAAGGTATTAGACTTGTATTAGACGCAGTTGTTGATTATTTACCAGCACCTACTGACGTAGCTGCTATTGAATGTACTGATAAAGATGGTAATACAGTTGAAAGACATCCAAGTGATTCTGAACCATTTACTGCTTTAGCATTCAAAATCATGACTGACCCATTCGTTGGTAGACTTTCATTCTTCAGAGTTTACTCTGGTGTATTAAACAGTGGTTCTTATGTTTTAAACTCAACTAAGGGTGAAAAAGAAAGAATCGGACGTATTCTACAAATGCATGCTAACACTAGAACTGAAATAACAGAAGTTCATGCTGGTGAAATTGCAGCAGCAGTTGGATTAAAGAATACTACTACTGCTGATACATTATGTGATGAAAAGAAACCATGTATCATGAAGGGAATGGAATTCCCAGAACCTGTTATTGATATCGCTATTGAACCTAAATCAAAAGGTGATCAAGACAAGATGGCAATTGCTATCCAAAAATTAGTTGAAGAAGACCCAACTTTAAGAGTTAAGACTGATACTGAAACTGGTCAAACAATTCTTTCTGGTATGGGAGAACTTCACTTAGATGTAATCATTGACAGAATGAGAAGAGAATTCAACGTTGAAGTTAACCAAGGAAGACCTCAAGTTGCTTACAGAGAAACTATTACTGTTGCAGCAGATTGTGATGCAAAATATGTTAAACAATCAGGTGGACGTGGACAATACGGACATGTTGTTATCAAATTTGAACCAAATCCTGGTAAAGGATATGAATTCGTTGATGAAGTTGTTGGTGGTGTAGTTCCTAGAGAATATATCCCAGTAACTGATAAAGGATTACAAGAAGCTATGGCTGGTGGTATCTTAGCTGGATATCCAGTTGTAGATATTAAAGCTACATTACATGATGGTTCTTACCATGAAGTAGACTCATCAGAAATGGCATTCAAAGTTGCTGCTTCTATGGCTCTTAAGATGGCTAAGGATAAATGTAAAGCTGTATTACTTGAACCAATAATGAAAGTTGTAGTTGACGTACCAGATGAATACGTTGGTAACGTTATGGGAGACTTAACTTCAAGAAGAGGAAGACCAATGGGTCAAGAATCTTTAGGAACTGCAACTAGAATTACTGCAATGGTTCCACTTTCAGAAATGTTCGGATACATGACTGACTTACGTAGTAATACACAAGGTAGAGGAGCTTACCAAATGTTCAAAGATCATTATGAAGAAGTTCCTAAATCAATCGCTGAAGAAATCATTAAGAAAAACAGCGCTAACTAAGAATAATGCTTGATTTTAAATTAAGTATTAGATAAAATATATTTGTTAATTTAATAACAAAAGAAATTAAAGGAAAGAGGAAATTTTTATGGCAAGAGAAAAATTTGACCGTAGTAAACCACACGTTAATATTGGTACTATTGGACACGTTGACCATGGTAAAACTACTTTAACTGCTGCTATTTCTAAGTTATTCTCACATGGAACAGAAGTTAAAGATTACTCACAAATCGATAGTGCTCCAGAAGAACAAGCACGTGGTATTACAATTAACACTGCTCATATCGAGTATGAAACAGACAAGAGACATTATGCTCACGTAGACTGCCCAGGACATGCTGACTATGTTAAAAACATGATTACTGGTGCTGCTCAAATGGATGGAGCTATCCTAGTTGTATCTGCAGCTGATGGATGCATGCCTCAAACTAGAGAACATATCTTACTTGCTAGACAAGTTGGTGTTCCAAAAATCGTAGTTTTCATGAACAAAACTGACCAAGTTGATGATCCAGAAATCTTAGACTTAGTTGAAATGGAAATCAGAGAATTATTAGGAGAATATGGATTCGATGAAAATTGTCCAATTATCAAAGGTTCTGCATTAAAAGCTATCGAAGGAGATGCTGCTAATGAACAAGCTGTTAGAGATTTAATGGCTGCAGTTGATGATTATATCGATACTCCTGCAAGAGATACTGATAAACCATTCTTAATGTCAATTGAAGACGTATTCACTATTTCAGGACGTGGAACAGTTGTTACTGGACGTGTTGAACGTGGTGTATTAAATTTAAATGATGAAGTTGAAATCGTTGGTATTAGAGACACTCAAAAATCAGTAGTTACTGGTATTGAAATGTTCAGAAAATCATTAGATTTCGCTCAAGCTGGAGATAACGCTGGTGTTCTTTTAAGAGGAATCTCAAGAGATGACGTTGAAAGAGGACAAGTATTAGCTAAACCAGGTTCAGTTACTCCTCATAAGAAATTCAAATGTTCTGTATACGTATTAAACAAAGAAGAAGGTGGAAGACATACTCCATTCTTCACAAACTACAGACCACAATTCTATTTCAGAACTACAGATGTTACTGGTGTAATCGAATTACCAGCTGGTGTTGAAATGGTTATGCCTGGTGATAACGTTGAATTCGACGTTGAATTAATCACTTCTGTAGCACTTGAAAAAGGAACTAGATTCGCTATCCGTGAAGGTGGTAGAACAGTTGGTTCTGGTGTTGTATCAGAAATTACAGACTAATTATTGAATCAATAATAAAAAACTCAACTCTGTTGAGTTTTTTTTATGTTTTATAAATAGTATAATAATAATAGGTGAAAGTAATGTTTAACAAGACTAAAGTATATTTAAAAAGAAAAAGTGTTTTTCCGAGATTACTTGTTTTGACTATATTCTGTCTTATTGCATCTTTAGTATACAATTCTTATATTGTGCCTAATAATGTAGTATTCGGAGGTATGTCTGGTCTTGCTATTGTTATTAATAGATTATTTCCTATTTCACCAGTATTCTATTTAAATATATTGTCAATAATAACTCTTTTACTCGGGTTTATGTTCCTAGGATTTAAGGAAACAGGATATGGTATTATTGGATATTTGATCTATACTTTATGTATTAATATTACTTCTCCATTTGCAAAATATGTAGTTTTAGATTTTGATAGTACATTTTTAAATATTATTATATTTGCAATTGTTCATGGTACAGCTTTTGGTTTTATTTATAGAACTGGTTTTAATACCGCAGGTGCTGATACCTTGGTTGAAATACTTAAGAAGTATCGTAAGAAAACTATTGGTTATTTAAGTAATATTATTAATGGAATTATTATTCTTTGTGGATTATTTGTATTTGGTTTTATTAATACAGTGTATGCTATTACTTTTTTAATTATTTATAATACAATTTGTGATTATGTATTGATGGGATCATCAATATATAAGATTTGTTTTATTAAATCTAAAGAGTTTGATAAAGTGGTTGATTATTTATCAGATGAGTTAGGACTTGGATATACAGTTTTAGATTCTACGAATGGGGTAGGATTCTTAAATAGAAAAGTGATATTCTGTGTAGTTCCGAGCCTTCAATTTATAGATATAAAGAAAAAACTCTTGCATATTGATAAACATATAGATATTACTACGAATGACTGTTATTCACTTGATGGTGGTACAGTTGATAGCTTATTATTGGTATAATAGATTATAGAGATATGGTATAATTAACGAGGTGAAAATTATGAATGAAGAAAATAAAACTAATGAATATTCATTCTTAGATCATTGGAAAAAACTAGAAGATTCTAAAGAAAATGAAGATCTAGATTTCCTTGAGTTAGATGAAGAAGATGAAATTGTTGATACTTTAGAAGATATCAACAAAGAAGATAAAAAAGAAGAAGTTTTAGAAGAGATTGAAGAACTTCCTAAGATGAAAGAAGCAGTTAACGAAGTTATCCCTGTTGAAGATGATTCTGTTGCTGCAACTATTATTCAAGATATACCTGCGGTTAATATACCTGTTGAGGATAATACTTCTAAAGAGGAAGAATCAGATATGCCAAGCATGATTAAGATGTATGGTGAAGTATTAACTGATAAAGAGTATGTAACTAATCCTGCGATTGCTAGAGATGAAGAAATAAATAAAATGATTCTTGCATTAATTACACCTGATAAGAGTGCTTTATTAGTTGGTAAACCTGGTATTGGTAAAACTGCTTTAGTAGAAGGTTTAGCTTATAGAATCCATAATAATTCTGTTCCTGCAGCTATCTCAGGATGGAGAATTATTAAAATTAATATTCCAGCACTATTAGGTAAGATAAATGTTAATGGTACTGAAGTATCTAAATTACAATTATTGATTAATGAAATTGATAAAGTTGAAAAAACAATTTTATTTATAGATGAAGTTCATTTACTTGTATCTAAGAATGGTACAGCTTTAGATTTAGACTTTGCTAATATGTTAAAGCCTTACTTAGATAGAGGTAGAATTTTAATGATTGGTGCTACTACTTCTGAAGAATATGAATCATATATCTTAAGAGATAGAGCATTTGTAAGACGTTTTATTAAGATTGATATTGCTGAACTAACTGGTGATAATGTTGTTAAAGTATTACTTGGTACAATTCCTAAGTTTGAAAAGAAAATGGGAGTTAAAATGGGTTATACTGAATTCCAACAAGAAAAGCTTTATGAGTGGGTTGTTAGAAATACAGTGGAAGAAAATCGTATATATGAAGTTCAAAATAGATATCCAGATATATGTTTAACTATTATTTCTAGTGCATTTTCTTATGCTTTATTTGAAAATGAAGGAGAAGTTAAGATAAAACACTTCTATTTAGCTATGAAGAATACTAATACTATTTATCCAGATAGAATTAAAAAGGCATTAGATGACTTTAAATCATCTTTTGGTACTTGGTTATTAAATGAAGGTATAGATCCAAACTTAATTTAATATAAAAACACTAACTTATGTTAGTGTTTTAATTTTGCTCCTTGATAAGTGTCTCTTTTAACCATTTCTTTATCAATATCATTTAATACACAGAATTTCTTTAGTAACCATTTTGGTTCTATTAAGTCTTCTTTAACTGGGTCTCCAGTGATACGAGCTATAACTATATCTTCATCTAGATATTCTAGTTGAGATATTACTATATCTATATATTCTTCTTCAGATAATATATGAAATTTTTCTTTTTCATACATTTCTGCAAGTTTAGTATTCTTAGTTACATGTAACATATGAATTTTAATTCCATCAATTTTTAAATTGTTTAAATATTTAACTGTTTCAATCATATCTTCTTTAGTTTCACCTGGAAGACCATTAATTATATGAACTATTACATTAATACTTCTTTTCTTTAATTCTTTATAACAATTCTCAAATTCTTGAGTAGTATGATTTCTATTGATAAACGATAATGTTTTATCGTGTATCGTTTGTAAACCTAATTCTACAGTTAAATATGTTCTTTTTGATAGTTCTTCTAAATAATCATATATTTCTTCTGTGAAACAATCTGGACGGGTTGCAATTGATAAACCAATTACTCCTGGAAGATCAATTACTGATTCATATTTTTCTTTTAAATCTTCAAGTGGAGCATATGTATTAGAGTTAGCTTGGAAGTATGCAATATATTTTGCTTCAGGCCATTTCTTTAACATTATGTCTCTGACTTCATAGAATTGTTTAACTAAGTTATCTTTAATATTACCTGCGAAATCGCCAGAACCACTTGGTGAACAATATATGCATCCACCAGTTCCTTTAGATCCATCTTTGTTTGGACAAGTAAATCCTCCGTTTAGAGATACTTTAAAGACTTTTGAATTAAACTTTTTTTTATAAAAATAATTTAAAGTATAGTATCTTTTATTATCTAATGTGTTTTTAAACATAAAATCACCTAGGTGTATTTTATCATAATTATAAAAAAATTGCTTTTAATGTTAAAAAAATGTTGCAAATGAAGAATCTTATGTTATAATTAATTATGTCGAACGGAGATGCAGGTATCGTTCAGTGGTAGGACTTCTGCCTTCCAAGCAGATAACGCCGGTTCGAATCCGACTACCTGCTCCATTGTTTGCCCGATTAGCTCAGTTGGTAGAGCGCGCGGCTGTTAACCGCTAGGTCGTAGGTTCGAGTCCTACATCGGGCGCCAGTTTGATAATAAAAGGTTTCAATTTGAAACCTTTTTTTCATTTGTTGTTATATCTTCCATTTTTTGTTATACTATATTAAGAATAGGAGAATAGATTATGGAGAATTTTGCAAAACCTAGTGTACTTAAAAATCATAAGAATTCTTTCTTTAGTAGTGTTAATGCTATCAGGGAATTAATTGATGATCTTTCCAATAATTATTCTACTGTTTCAGATAGACTTAGTAAGTATTCTTCGAAACAAAAAGAATTAGTAACATCATTGGAAAAAAAGTTTAAAACTTATAATCTTAATTATAAAGAACCACTAATTTCTAACGACTATGATCAAATAGTTAAATATGCTGAAGAATTACAAAGTGAACTTGCTATTTCTGTTCCTTCATTAAGTGAAGATAAAAAAGATAAAGTATTAGATGATTCACTTCAAGTGTCATCAGAACTAACTCAACTTAAGTTACTTTATTCTTACATAGAAAAAGAAACTAATAATTTACTTTCTTATGAAGATGAACTTTCTAAGATAAGAATTCCTGAGAAAGATTCTAAAGAAGAAACTATTATAAGTTTTAAAGATATAAATAAGAAAAAAGAAGAAGATAAGTTAGATACTGTACTTGATAATATAGATACATCAATTGATTCTTCTATATTTAATGAAGAAGATGAAAAAGAATCTGAAGAACTTGCTTCTTACATAGATAACTTATTAACTGAAGAAGATAATAATTCAGTTGAAATAAGAATGAATCCAGGAGTTAGCTTCATGGATAGAGTAGAAGTTGTTTATGGAGACTCAAGTCTTTGGAAAGATGTATATAATTACAATGCTTCTAATAAAGCTAAGATTGATGAAAAAGCTGAATTCTTAGGTAAATCAGTTAAAGAGGTTTGTAAGAGTGATAATGATTTAAATGGAATTATTATTGATTTTCCTACTGAATTATCAGTTGAAAATAAATATGAAGAAACTAAAAGATTAGGATAAATTCCTAATCTTTTTTGTTTTTATAAAATATTAGGTATAAAAAAATATAGAAATAGTTTATAAAAAATGTTAATATTTATTTAAATAGAGAATAGGGTAATCATCGTGAGTCATTCAACTCTTCTATTTACATGGGAGGGTAAAATGGAAGAGAAAAAGAAAAAGAATAATAATCTTGAAGAAGAAATTTCAAATGAAAAGAAAGTATTATCTGAAGAAGAAAAAATCAATTTATTTATTCAGATGACTAATAGTAAAGTTTCGTTAACTAAAATATGTGAAACTTTAAATATAAAAGAATATGAAGCTTTAGGGTTAAAGAAAATTGCTAAAGATAAAGGTTATAATATTGTAACTAATCAAACAGATAAAGATATTATTTTCTATAATCAAGGTGAAATAAAAGATGTAGAAGATAAAATGATTGTCTTTAATACTGATGAGAATAATAACTTTAAGTTTATTGCTATATCTAATCCCTTGTTAGGAAATAAAGCTCAACAATTATCTATTATTAAAGATGTTTATAAACAAGCAAAATTAATGGGTATTAGTACTATATTTTTATGTGGTAATCTTACAGCTGGAACTTATAAAATGAATGATGAAAATTATGATTCATTATTTATATCAGATCAAGAAGGACAAGTAGATTATTTTATTGAAAATTATCCTCGTGAAGAAGGTATTACTACATATTTCATTACAGGTCCTAAAGATAATAAAGGAAAGATAAGCGTAGGTACTAGAATTGAAGAAGCTAGACCTGATATGGTTTATTTAGGGGCAGGAAACGCTGAAGTAAAAATTGATGATGCTGTAATGAAAATTATGTCTTCAAAACAAAAAAAGACATATACTACATCTTATAGATCTGAAAAGAAAGTTAAATCTTTAAGATCTGAAGATAAACCTGATATATTACTTTATGGTTGTTTAAATCAAGCTGATCATGTTTATTTGAGAGAAAGTGATACTTATACAATCCCAAGTTTATGCGCTACAACTAAAGAAATGGAAAGCCAAGACGGCGCTAATACTGTTGGTGCATTAATCTTTGATGTAAATATTAAAAAGCCTGAATTAGAAAAGAAAAAGAAATCTCGTAAATATAGAGATAATAAGAAAACGAAAAGAACTGAATCAATTAAATTAACTACAATTCCATATTACAAAACTGATAAGAATGACTATAAAAATGTAAATATAATTGATAAGACTAAAAAGATTATTTTACCTAATGAGGTTAATGATGAATTAGGTAAAGAAAGAGCTAAAAAATATTTTAATTATATTAAAAATGGAAAATCTATTGATGAGTTTAAAAATAAATTTCATATGAATGATTCTGAACTATTTGGTATTGTTGAATTATGTAATATGTATGGTTTATATGTTTCTGTTATTAGAAATGATAAAAATGAAATGGTTTTTGAAAAAGGTTTACCTAAGAATTTAAAATTTGAAAAACCATATTTAAATTCTAATGATATAGTAGTAAGAGAGTTTTTAGTAGTAGCGGATAACCATTTATGTAATATTCATCAACAATTAGGAATATGTTATGAATTATATGAAGAAGCTAATAAGAGAGGAATTGAAATTGCCCTTAATGGTGGAGATGTTGTTGATGGTAATTATAAAAATAGACCTAGTTATCCTAAACAAACTTTTTATGAAGGTTTTGATGATCAAACTGAATATGTAATAAGAAATTATCCTTATTTTCCTGGCATTATTACTAAAGTAATTTCAGGTAACCATGATAAGACACATGATTTTAATGATGGCGCTACAGTTTTAAAATGGGTTGCTAAAGAAAGAAAAGATATTGAATATGTTGGTATTGATAGAGCGGACTTAGATATTGATGGTATTAGAATTAGACTGGATCATCCCGGCGATGGATCTGCTGATGCTCTTTCATATGCATCACAAAAGTCTTTAGAGAGAATTAATGCAGGATCTAAACCTAATATTTATATTACTGCTCATTATCATAAGTGGTATGAAATGCTTTATAATAATGTATTTGCATATTCTGCTCCTTGTTTATGTGGTCAAACTAATTTTGAGATGACTCATAAATTAAGAACTATGGTTGGTGGATTCTTCTTAAAGGTTTATATAAATAAGAAAACTGGTGCAATTGAATATATTGAATCTGATCCTAGAATTTATGAAGAAAATGAATGGATTGATGAAGCTGGATTAGAACTAGATGAAATTATCCAAAAAAGAAAGAAATTAATAAAAAATAAAGCTGCTTAAAAAATTAACAACATTTTATTTTTATGTTATAATAAGCATCACTTGAAAGGAATATGGTGTTTATGAACGATAGAAAATTTTACTATTTAAGTGAAATTATTATTGGTTTAAGAGATGAATACAATAATTTAAAAAATGAATTAGATGAATTAAAGAAGACTATGGTACTTCTTGACAATTATGATGCTACTTTTGGATTTGAACTTAGTAATCCGGAACTTAGAGTTTTAATTGTTAAATTAGAAAAGAAAGTTAAAGGATTAGAAAATTTAATTAATATCATCAAAGTTTCTAAATCATTTGATACTGAAATTAGTTGTGATGCTATTTATAATAATCCAGAATTACAACATGCAAGTAATTTTGTTAGAGAAACTAATTGGTTTAATTATAATGATAAATATAAAACTAGAATTTATAAAGAATGCGATAAGATTCTTCATGAAGATATCGTTTTAGGTGGTTCTTCTACTCCTATTAAAGTTGAAGATTCTAATATAGAAATAAAAATTGCTCCTAATTGTATTGATTTATAT
Organism: uncultured Caryophanales bacterium; assembly: GCA_946410555.1. Classification (GTDB taxonomy): domain Bacteria; phylum Bacillota_I; class Bacilli_A; order RF39; family UBA660; genus UBA6985. The sequence continues at coordinate 12,077 of CAMKAT010000010.1, forward strand.
GCTAATAAGTTTAATAAGTTAGCTCCTTGTACTGGAATTGCTTATCGTGCATATGAAGATGAATTAGTAATTAATAATTATTCTAATAATCCTTCATTTGCTGCTGGTATAACTGAAATTATGCATACTCCAATACCAAAATCTATTATTAACTCTAGAGTTACAAATATTATTGATAATAATCCTAAATCTCTTTTACCATTAAAAATCAAAGGTTTAACTAATACTAAGGCAACTCAATATTTTAGTTTAGAAGAAAAAGAAGATAGTGTAGTTGCTACTTTAACTAGAACAAAAATGTAGATAAATTTCTACATTTTTTTATTTAATATATTTTATAAATAAAAAAACGATATCATTTGATATCGTTAATTTCTTAAATGGTCGAGAAGACAGGATTCGAACCTGCGACCCCCTGGTCCCAAACCAGGTGCACTACCAAGCTGTGCTACTTCTCGATTAAATGGTGCGCCCAAAGGGAGTCGAACCCCTAACCTTTAGATCCGTAGTCTAACGCTCTATCCAATTGCGCTATGAGCGCGCTTTTGAATTACATGATTAATTATAACATAATTTATTAATAAATCAAGTAAAAATTTAATATCTATGATATAATACGTTCGAGGAGTGAAATTATGAAATACGTAGCTGTTAAAGGTGCAGATAAAATACTTTCTAAAAGCACATATATTGTACAAAGACCTGAGAACTTAAAGAATAACTGGAAAGAAGAATTTGGTAATAATAATCCTATCATGGTTGAACTTGGAATGGGAAGAGGAGACATGATTATTAAGATGGCTCAACAAAACCCTAAAGTTAACTATATTGGATTAGAATTAGATGATAATCAAATAGCTACTGCTGCTAAAAGATTAATAGGAAAGAGTTTACCAAATTTAAGACTTATTCATGGAAATGCTCAAGATTTAGATAAAATGTTTGGAAGAGAAATTGATACTATTTATTTAACTTTCTCTGAACCTTGGCCAAAAAAACATGATGAACAAAAAAGATTTACTCATTATGGTTACTTAAAACTTTATGATAAAGTTTTTAGAAAGAAAAAACATATTATATTAAAGACTGATAATAAAGGTTTATTTGCTTATTCTTTAGAAACTTTAAGTCAATATTGGTATACTTTTAAGAAAGTTTCTTTAGACTTACATCATGATGAAAGACATATACCTAATATTATGACTGACTTTGAAAAGAACTATTTTGATATTGGTAGACCTATTTATTATGTAGATGCAGAATTTGAAGGATAATAATCCTTCTTTTTTTGTTTATAAATATAGTAAAAAAATTATTTTCTTTTTATATATTATATGTAATAATTATGTTAAGAAAAATAGGAGAGGAGTTTATATGAAAAGAGAGAGTTTTCAAGGGATATTATTGGGAATAGTAATCATGTGTGCAGTTTTTGCATTTATTACAATTGCATGGGCTGCTTTTAGTACGAATTTAACTATTAGTGGTTCTGCAACTATTAAAGAACAAAGCTGGAAAATCGACTTTACTAATGATATTACTAAAGATTTCGCTACAGCTGGTGGTGGATCTTCTATTCCTTTAACAGGAGTTGCAGCTGAAAATGCAGATACTACTAATGCTACATTTGCCATTACAGATGCTCATACTGTCGGAGGTATATTAGGCGAGTTAAATTCTGGTGGCGATAAGATTACTTATACATGGTATGTTAGAAATTTTGGTACTTTTGATGCTGATATAACTGTTAAATCTACTAGTAAAGGTGGTTTACAATCTACTGATTTAACAACTGGTGGTGCTAATATTGCAGTTACTTGTACTTCTAATAGTGGAGCTACAAATGAAGATGATTGGTGTAATGGTACTACTTCGCCTGCTGCTTCTGCACATGTTAAAGCTACATTAACTGTTGATAGTTATCAAAATGCTAGTCCTGCTAAATTCTATGATGGTACTACTAAAAACATTATAGCTGATGACGGAAATACTTCTGATGCTGATATTTTAGAGTTCAAATTAACTGTTGAATTTATAAATGTTGGTGCTGGTTCAAATCCTGATGTTGTAAATAGAGATATAGCTGTTTCTATACCATCTATGATTTTAGTTGCAGATCAAGCTTAGAATATAAATTAACTACACATATGTGTAGTTTTTTTATTGTTTAAATTGTATAATTGATTAAGATAGGGATGGTTATTATGAAGTATAAAAATGGTATTACTTTGAATGAACTTATTGATCAAATTACTTCTTCTGTTGAACCATCCTGGGATACTTTAAAGAAGATAAGATATGTATATATTGAATTAGGTAAGTATTTAGAAAAGAATACTGATTTCTTTATGACTGTTATGCATAATGTTAAGAAAGAACATGAATTATCGCCTGAACAAATTGAAAATATTTATAATGATGATTTAGATGATGGTAGTAGAAGAGATTGGAATAGAGTTATTGGTAGAAGTGCTGCGATACTTTTGAGTAAATGTTTAAATAAGTTAAATATTTATAATAAGATTATATATACTACTAGTTTTGATAAGTTTGAAACTAGTGATGATGAGACATTTGAAATAAGACATGTATTTGTTAATGCAAAACTAGATGAAGAAAGATCTATCTTTTTAACTCTTGCAGCTGATCTTCCTTATATTCAAAATAATTTAGAAACTCAAATGTTTGGTAATTTAATTAGATATAAGAAGATTGATGAAAATGGAAATATGAATCAACTTTATGAAGGACCTGAAGTTACTGATTTGGTTGAGGTATCTAAAGATGAGTTATTTAGAATAGATAAAGAATTAGGTTATACATATATTGTGGAAGATAATGATGAACCTAAATATGTGTATGGTAATTATTTCTTTGATTCTATTAAACAAAAACTTAGTGGTAATAAATTGTATCTAGATTTACTAGCTCAAGATACAGATTTTTATCAAAATGTCTTAGGTAGTCATGCTTTTAAAGCTAACATCAAGAATGTAATTAAATTAAAAAATATCACAAAGAGATCTTGTGAATATATTAGTAGATTTTTTGATTTTGATTTTAAGCCTTATGATATTGAAAGATTTGATTATAAAAAATGGCATAATGATATTACTGAGTTTGCTAAGAATAGAGAATTTGATGTAGTTGGAAATGATTACGGAGATAGAACATTTGAAAATATCTTAAGAGTAAATGATTCTTTTGTTAATATTGTTGCTGATTTAGCTACTTCAATTTTGGATAATACTATTACTGAAGAAAGTCTTATGCAATATAGAAATAAGTTTAATAAAAAGTTATTATTTTTAAGTAGATTCTTTGTAGATAACGAATATTTACCTCATTATGATGAAAATGGTGTAGTTAATCAAAACTATATTTCTAAAAAATTACATACTATATTTAAATATGCATTTAGTTGTAATGATGAAGTAACTGACTTTAACAGATTAAGTTATAATGAACAAATTGCTATTATAAGATTATTTATTCCTATTATATTTGGAGATATAAGTGAGAAGAACACTTATGAAAAAGGAAGCAATCCTCCGATATATAATGTTATAAGAACTTATACTTATAGAATGAAGAGTGACGGTTCTTATGAATTAGTTTTTGAAATAGATAATCATGATGTTAAGGATTATTATACTTATAACTTAAGTAGTAATAAGTTTAAGAGAATTACTCAAACTAAATTTTGGTTTACTGCTGTTAATAATATTATTTGTAGTAAAGATTTAAAAGATAAATTAAATATAGAAAAAGATGTTGAAAATAAAAGACGTTTAAATTAACGTCTTTTATGTTGTCCTGTTGCTATAGCATTAACTATCATATCTTCAATATATGAGTTATTGTTTATCTCAGGAATATCTAATTGATTTTGTTCTATGTAATCCATTAATAATGGTACATATTCATTTTGAATTTCTTCTTCAGTTGGATCATCGATGTATTCAATAGTTTTTTGAATTTCTTCTAGATTATTTGAACCAGTTAATATATGTATAGAGTTATCATCATCTCTATATATTATATATGCACTTAATGGTTTAGTTGGTAATAATCTTGCATCAAAGAAAAATGCTTTTTTAGTTTCTTCTTCGTTTAATCTAAATAATCCTTTATAGGGATGAGCATTAATATTATATGTTTTATTATTATATGTAGTTTCCATTTTATACACCTTCTATTATATAAATTATATATTATAAATTAAAAAAATTAAAGAAATTTAAATGTAAACCACAAGTTGAGCCCTTCAACTTAAGTTTTATAACAAAAACATAAGATTTTATTTTATAATACTCTTGGGTGATAAAAATGAAATTTGTTAAGATTACTGCTTCTTGGTGTTTATCTTGTATATTAATGAAATCTAAGATTGAATCATTTGAATCTAGATTTGTTAATGGTGTAGAGATAGTTAATTTAGATGCAGATAATGATAAAGAAGAAATAGGTAAATATAATATTGGAGAAAAACTTCCTATTTATATTATCTTTAATGGAGATAAAGAAGTATCTAGACTTATTGGCGAAAAAGGAAATAAGGATTTAGAAAAGTTCTTTATTGAAGGAGGTTTAATCAATGAGTAAAACTTCAAAGAAAGAAACTAAACATGCTATTGATTCAATTTATTCAATTGAAGAAAAGAAAAGTAATAAAGGATTAATCATTGGTATTACTTTAACAGTAATCGGTGTAATTGCATTAATAATACTTGCTGCCCTTTCTATGAAAGGTGGGGCTGTTGATGCTGCTAAAAATGCATCTGATAATTATAATGTATCTATCTTAGGTAATTTTAATGCTAAGACTGTTAGTTTGCCAATTCTTTCAATTGTACTTGGTCTAGTAGATGGATTTAATCCATGTGCTATGTGGATATTAGTATTCTTAATACTAATGTTAATTGAAATGAAAGATAGAAAGAAGATGTGGATATTAGGATCTGCTTTCTTATTAACAAGTGCACTTATTTATTTAATATTTATGGTATCTTGGCTAAATGTTGCTATGGTACTTGCTGGTATTAAAATAGTTAGAATGGCAATTGGTATATTTGCATTAGTATTTGGTATTGTTAATATTTATAGATTCTTTAAATTATTACATGATGATGTTGGTTGTGATGTAACTGATGCTAAAAAACGTAATAAAATTATGGAATCTATTAAAAAGATTGTTAGTGAAAAATCATTTGGTTTAGCACTAATTGGTATTATTGTTTTAGCTGCAGGTGTTAATTTACTTGAACTTTTATGTTCTTTAGGTATACCTGTAGTATTTACTCAAGTATTAGCTCTTAATAACTTAAATGTAGTTCAATATATGATTTATATTATACTTTATTTAATATTCTTTATGATTGATGATTTTATTGTATTTATTATTGCTATGACTACTTTAAAAGTAACTGGTATTTCTAATAAGTATACCAAGTACAGTCATTTAATTGGTGGAATATTTATGGCATTACTAGGAGTATTAATGTTATTTAAACCAGCATGGATTATGTTTAACTTTAATAATAGTAGTGATGTTATTCATAGTGTTACTGAAAGTGTTTATACTTTAAATGCCGAAGTAGATAAAATTGAATTTAGTGATGACAAAGTTAATGTTTATGTTTTCTGGGGTAATGGTTGTCCTCATTGTGCTGATTTAAAAGAATTATTAAAGACTTACTATAGTGGAACTTTAAAAGGTAAATTTAATGTTTATGGATTTGAAGTTTGGTATAACAAAGAAAATTCAAATTTAATGTTTAGTATTGCTGATTTAGTTGGTAATAGAAAAGATGTTACTGGTGTTCCTTATTTAGTAATTGGTAAATCTACTATGATAGGATATGCTGATTATAATGCTTCTAAAGTAAAAGAAATGTTAGAAGCAGAAATTAATAAGAAACCTAGCGAAAGAACTGACTATATGAAACAATATAAAGAAGGTTTAGAAAAAGGTGAAATAACTACTACTCCAGTAGTTACTACAACAACTACAACTAAAAAGAAAAAATAGAAAGGTGTAATTTATGAGCGATAGAAGAATTGAAGAAAGATTTAGTGATTGTTTATCTATAATTAGTGAAGAAGATTTAAGAGAAAGTTTAAAACTAATATTAGATGAATATCTTCCTAATTATTGGTTTGAAGAAGGAGCCAGTTCTACTGGTAAATATCATCCAAACTATGCTAGTGGTAAAGGCGGTTTAATGAGACACTCTAAGGCTGCTATGTTTATTGGCTATGATATATTACAAAATCCTTTGTTTGGGGATAATTTCTCTACTCATCAAAAGAATTTATTGTTAATGAGTTTATTAATTCATGATGGATTAAAATATAATTTTGAAAAAGAAGATCATACAAATTTTGCTCATCCAATTTTAATGGCTAAATTTATTTTAGATAATCATGAAAATTGGGATATTAGTTTTGAGGATGCAGAATATATGGCTAAAGCTATCGCTTCGCATATGGGGCCATGGAATACAAATAAGTATGATAAAACAGTATTACCTATTCCAGAAACTAAAGAAGAAATATTTGTACATTTATGCGATTATTTAGCTTCTAGAAAATCAATCGAAATTAAATTTGATGATAATAGTATGATTATAAGAGGGTAATATTTAACCATTTGAATATTACTTTTTCTTTTTGTATAATTAAAGTGAGGAAGATGACAAATGGAATTGGTAATTAAATATATATTATTATTCTTTATTTATGCTTTTGTTGGTTGGTGTATAGAAGTAGTTGCCAAGATAATAGATGATAGAAAGTTTGTTAATAGAGGTTTTTTAATTGGACCTATACTTCCTATCTATGGAGTTGGTGTTTTACTTATTCTATTAGTTACTAAACAAACAGATAATTTTATTATAGTATTCTTAAAAGCTATTGCAGTTTGTTCAGTTTTAGAGTATTTCACTTCATGGATAATGGAAGTGTTCTTTAAAACAAGATGGTGGGATTATTCTCAAAGAAGATTTAATTTAAATGGAAGAATATGTGTTAATACTATGATTCCTTTTGGTATCTTAGGTTTATTTGTAGTTTATTTATTAAATCCATTTTTAAATTTTGTAATTGATCATAGTCCTTATGTATTAAATGTTATTTTTACAGGTATATTTGTATTCTTTATTCTTTTAGATTTTATTATTACTCTAAAAGTTTTATTTAAGATTAAAAAGAAGATAAGAACGTCTGCGAAAGATAATACTGATAAGATTAGAACTAGAATATCTAAATGGCTTGAAGGTAACTCTTATGTTTATCGAAGACTTAAAAAGAGTTTCCCTGATTTAGATATCAGAGGTAAAATTGATTATATGGAAAATGGTATAACTAAGACAGTATTAATTATTAATGATTCTGTTGTTGATTTAACTGAGAAACTAAGAGGTAAAAAGAGATAGTTTTATTGACAAATGATAAAAATATGTTATATTACTTATGTAAATCAATGAAGAGGACATAATATTTATATTCCCTATACAAAGTGAGTCTAGGATAGTGTGAACTAGATTATATAATATATTTATTCCTACCTCGGAGTAGAATGAAAACATTCTCGGGTAATTCCGTTAAAAATAATTAAGTTAATTAAAGGGATGGTACCGTGCTTTAAGCACTCCTTGTGTACTATTCCTTTTTATTTTTAAAGAAAGAAGGTATATGTATGGCTAATAATGCTATTACTGAAAGAGATAAGGATTTCGCTAAATGGTATACAGATGTAGTTAGAGCTGCAAAGTTATGTGATTATTCATCTGTTAAAGGATGTATGGTTATTGAACCTAATGGTTATGCTATTTGGGAAAATATGCAAAGAATACTTGATAAGAAGTTTAAAGAATTAGGACATGTTAATGTTGCAATGCCAGTATTAATTCCTGAAAATCTTTTAAAGAAAGAAGGAGAATTAGTTGAAGGTTTTGCACCTGAAGTTGCATGGGTTACTCAAGGTGGTTCTAAAGAACTTGAAGAAAGATTAGCTTTTAGACCAACTTCTGAAACTTTATTCTGTGATTATTATAAAGATCATATTGCTTCTTATAGAGATTTACCTAAATTATATAATCAATGGTGTAATGTAATTAGATGGGAAAAAGAAACTAGACCATTCTTAAGATCTAGAGAATTCTGGTGGCAAGAGGGACATACTATTCATGCTACTGAAGAAGAAGCTAAAAAAGAAACAGATCAAATGATGGAAGTTTATAGATGGTTCCATCATGAAATACTTGCTATTCCATCAGTTACTGGAGTTAAGACTGAAAAAGAAAAATTCGCAGGTGCTGAATATACATTAACTAATGAAGCACTTATGTATAATGGTGTAGCATTACAAGCAGGTACTTCTCATTATTTTGGTCAAAAGTTTGCTAAAGCTTATGATGTTAAATTTTTAAATAAAGAAAATAAACAAGAATATGTATATCAAACTTCTTGGGGAACTACTACTAGAATGATTGGTGGACTTATTATGGTTCATAGTGATGATAGAGGATTAGTATTACCTCCTAGAATTGCTCCAAGACAAGTTGCTATTATTCCTATTGGTAAAGATGATAAAGTATTTGATTTAGCTAATGATATTAAAGGTGCTTTAGCTAATAATGATATTACTTGTTATATTGATGATAGTGAAAAGTCTCCTGGATTTAAATTTGCAGAAGCTGAAGTAAATGGAATTCCAGTTAGAATTGAAGTTGGTGCAAGAGACCTTGCTGAAAATAAAATCACTTTTGCTAGAAGAGATACTGGTGAAAAGATTCAAGTATCTTTAGATGGTTTAGACGTTGTTACTTACACTAAGGATTTACTTGAAACTATTCAACATGATATGTATGAAAGAGCTAAAGAAAGAAGAGATAAACTTACTTTCGAAGCTCATAATATGGAAGATATGGAAAAAATCTTAAATTCTCAACCTGGATTTATTCATGCTATGTGGTGTGGAAATCCTGAATGCGAAGCTAAGATTAAAGAAATCAAAGGATGTAAATCTAGATGTATCGTTCCTGATGGTGAACATATAGATGATAAATGTGTATGTTGTGGTAAGGAAGCTAAACATCATGTTATTTGGGGAATACAATATTAATTGTATTCTCTTTTTTATTTGTGTTATTATACTTAAAGCAAGGAGAGTAATATTATGAATGTTAAGAATTTAACATTGAATTTTGGTATGCAACAAATATTTGAAGATGTTACTCTTCAAATTAAAGATAATGAACATGTTGGTATTATTGGAGTTAATGGTGCAGGTAAATCTACTTTTTTTAAACTTATTATGGGTAAAGTTGAACCAGATTCTGGAAAAATAATAATGAAACCTGGTACAAGAATAGGTTTTCTTCCACAAGTTATAAGCGATGAAATACCATCCATTGAAATTAGCGTATTTGATTATTTATTAGATGGAAGACCAATAAAAAAATTAGAAAAAGATTTAGAAAATGCATATTTAGAAGCTTCTTATGAAAAAGATGAAAAGAAACTAAATGTTATTCTTAATAAGATTAGTAAGATTCAATTGAAACTTGATTATTATGATCAATATGGTGCTGAAAGTTCATTATTAAAAATAATTGATGGTATGAATATTGATAGTAATCTTTTAGATATGAATTTAAATCAATTGAGTGGTGGACAAAAAAGTAAGATAGCATTCGCTAGACTTTTATATTCGAATCCAGAAGTTTTACTTTTAGATGAACCTACTAATCATTTAGATGTTGATACTAAAGATTATATAATAAATTATTTAAAGAATTATAAAGGTACAGTATTAGTAATTTCTCATGATGTTGATTTTCTAAATGAAGTTGTTTCTAGTATTCTTTATGTTGATAAGACTACTCATAAGATGGAACTTTATCCAGGTAATTATGAGAAATATATGAAGATAAGAAATGAAAGGTTAAAAACTCAAGAGAGAATATTAGAAAAACAATTAGTTGAAGAGGAAAAGTTAAAAAAGATAATTGCTAAATATTTGCACGGTAATGAAAAGAAAGCTAATATTGCAAAAGATAGAATAAAGAAGTTAGAAAAGTTAGAAAAAGAAAAAGTTGTTTTAGAAAAGAAAAAGAAATTTACTAATTTTAAAATTAGTATGAATTATTCGAGTGGAATTATTCCAGTAAAAGTTGAAAATTTAACTTTTGGATACAATAAAGATAATATTTTATTTAACAATTTAACTTTTGATTTAAGTAGGGGAGAAAAGTTTTTAATTGTTGGAGAAAATGGTATTGGTAAATCTACATTATTAAAATTGATTATGGGTTATTTAAATCCGTTATCAGGTAATATTAGCATTGGAGATAAAACTGAGATTGGTTATTATGCTCAAGAACATGAATTATTAGATAATGAAAAAAATATTATTGATAATTTTAAAAATACAGGTTTAGGTTTAAGAGATTTAAGAAGTTTTTTAGGTAATTTCTTATTTAGTGGTGATGATGTTTTTAAAAGTGTTAGTGTTTTATCACCAGGTGAAAGAAGTAGGGTTGCCTTGGCCAAACTTGCTTTAACTGGAGCTAATCTTTTAATATTAGATGAACCAACAAATCATTTAGATCCTGAAACTCAAAAGATTATTGCTGATACATTTAAGAATTATGAAGGTACTATGTTAGTTGTATCTCATAATTTAGATTTTGTTGATAATTTAGGCGTTGAAAGAATGTTAATGCTTCCTAGTGGTCAAATTAGATATTATGATCCGGAGATTGTAATGTATTATCAAGAATTAAATAATAAATAAGATTCTTTATGTTATAATAAATATGCTTTGTTAGAAAGGATGTGAATAAATGAAAGTAATTATAGCGGAAAAACCAAGCTTAGGACGTAATATAGTTTCTGCTATCAAAGATATGAAACGTGAAGACGGTTTTTATATTGGTAAAGAATATATAGTTACTTGGGCATTTGGTCATTTATTCACGCTTGCTGATATCGAAGATTATCCAGGACATGAAAATAACTTAGGTAGATGGACTATGGATAATTTACCTTGTTTTCCAAATGAATTTAAATTTGGTTTAAAAAAGGATAGTAATAAACAAATTGATAAAGGTATCGATAAACAATTTAATATAATTAAAACTTTATGTAAACGTGCAGATGTAGATGAAATAATAAATGCTGGAGATGCTGATCGTGAAGGTGAAGTTATTGTTAGACTTATTACTAATAATATTAAAACTGAAGGTAAGAAATTAACTAGACTATGGTTACCAGATCAAACTGAAGAAACTATTAATGCTGCACTTAAAGATTTAAAAGAAGAAACTGAATATAACAATCTTGCTAATGAAGGATTAGCAAGGACCTATATAGATTGGTTATATGGAGTTAATTTAACTAGATATGCAACTTTAAAGACAGGTACTCTTTTAAGGGTAGGTAGAGTTATTATTCCTATTGTAAAAGCTATTTATGATAGAGATATGTCTATAAGAAATTTTGTTCCTGAGATGTATTATGGAATGCAGTCTCAAGAAAAAACTAATGGTGAAGAAATCACTTTAGATTCAAAAGAAAAGTTTGATAAAAATCAAAATGCAAAAGTTTTAGATATGTGTAAAAAATATAATGATGCTAAAGCTTTTGTTGTGGATAAAAAAGTTAAGAAAGATAAACTTAATCCATCTAAATTATATTCATTATCTAAGTTACAAAATGTCTTAGGTAAAAAATATAAAATGAATATGGAAAAGTCTTTATCTTTAGTTCAAGGATTATATGAAAAGGGATACTTAACATATCCAAGAACTAATAGTGAATATTTAGCTACTGCTGAAAAAGATAAGATGAAGACTATTATTAATAATATTAGTAAACTTGGATATCCAGTTGAGTTTAAAGATAAGAAAACAATCTTTGACGATTCTAAGATTGAATCTCACTCAGCTTTAACTCCAACATTTAAAATTCCTAAGAAGGAACAATTAACTCCAGATGAGTTTACTGTTTATCAAACTGTATTTAAAAGATTTGTAGCTGTATTCTGTTCAATCGATTGTGAAATTGAGAAGACTGAAATAAAAATTAAAGTTGGAGATTATGAAGAATTTAATCTTAAAGGTACAATTATTGTTGTTCCTGGTTGGACTAAATATGATGATACTAATACTAAAGATAAAATACTTCCTAATTTAAATGTTGGTGATGAAGTAGTTATTAACTTTAAACCTAAAGAAAAAGAAACTACACCACCTAAACATTATACAATTGAAACTTTAAATAATTATCTTAAGAATCCTTTTAAAGAAGATAAGAAACGTTTAGAGGAAGAAGAAGTAGATGAATCATCGATTGATGATACTGAAGATTATAAAGCTATATTCGAAGGATTAGAGTTAGGTACTGAAGCTACTCGTACTGGTATTATTGATAATGCAATTAAATCTAAATATATAGAACTTAAAAAAGATGTTTATTATATACTTCCTGATGGTGAATATTTAATTAATTCACTTATTCAAATGGAAATAAGTATGGATAAATATAAGACAAGTGAAATGGGTAAAGCTTTAAAGAAAGTTTATCATGATGAAATTGGTATAAATGATGCTGTTGGTATAGCTCAAAATGAAATTTCTGAAATATTTAATATGAAAGATGATCAAAAAACTACTGGTTTCTATGGAGATAAGGTTGGCGTTTGTCCTAAATGTGGTAATGATATTATTAAAGGTAAATACTACTATGGTTGTAAAGATTATAAAAACTGTGACTTTAGAATACCTATCACATTATGTGGAAGAGTAATAACACTTTCTGAAGCTAAAGAAATCTTAGAAAATAAAACATCTAAAGAATTAGAGGGATTTATATCTAAAAAAGGAACTAATTTTAAGGCTAAACTTAAACTTGATGAAAAGGGTGTTTCTTTTGATTTTAATTAATTAAAAAAACTTTTTCAAAATGTATTGACAAGATAAATAATCACCCATATACTTAAGGTAACTTAGTAAGATAGGGTTGATACAATTATAAGTACATTACGATGGATTGTACTGTACTTGATAGCTGTGGGCTATCATAAGGTTGAGACTATAAGTTTCCCGCGATTCGTGAAGATCGTTTTGGTATTGACCCAACAATTTAATTGATGGTGCATGCTTATATGGACGGTGTCTGTATGAGATGTGCTGATTGGTTAGTTGTGAGTAAAGGTGAATCGGAGAATAACACCTGCTAAGTATATGCGCGTATGGTTGAGTATACCTAAGTTATTGATTTTCTAAAAGCCTGATCAGCTATGAAAATTATTCGTTTAATACTCCTTAAAACTTTGGGGCGTGTGTGTCCAAAGTTTTTTGTTGGCCTTATTTACAAAATATACTTAGTTATTTATAATTTATTATAGGTGATACTATGAAGAAAAAAGGGTTGAAAAATAAAAATATTAGTATATCCACTTTATTAACTATATACATATTATTTGGAATTATTTTTATTCTTATTGTAATAGGTACGGATGTTTCAAAGTATAGAGTTGATGATTTATTTGATATAAATGCCGCTAAAGTAGATAATGAATTAAATGATTTAATTGCTACTCAAGATGCAACTATTAAAAAACTAAAAGAAGTAAGTAAAAATTCTAATTATAATTTTAATGAACCTTATGTTTTAGTTAATCCTTTTAATTTTAATCCTTGTTCTGCTATCATGGTATTTTCTACTTCTGAAGTAACTAAAGTTACTTTAGAAATTAATGATAGAGTCGTAGGTACTTCTGAAGCAACTTCTCTTCATTTTATTCCTATTTATGGTTTAGATGAAAATAGTTACAATAGAATAGTTCTAACTCTTGAAGATGGTACTATGCATGAAGAATTTATAAAAACTGATGGAGTTTATTCTAATGTTAAAATAGAAAAAACTAATAGAGATGCTGATTCTTTATTACTATCTTATTTTGATACAGGAACTATGACTGCTATTTACGGATATAATAATTACAATACTATTAATTTTATGATTACTGGTTTAAATTATATTTCTACATTTAATTTAAATAATGGTTATTTAACTCTAGAATATAATAGTAAAAGAGATATAAATAAAATTCTTATTGATGTAGATTACTTTGGTAGAATATTAAAAGTTTATAAAAAAGATAAAGATTATTCTTCTGATAATGGAGTTTTATTAAATATGTATCTTGATGGAGTTAAAGAATATGATTTTAGTTTTACTAAGAATGATGAATCATATACTGAATATACTACATTAGATTTAGATGTTGTTTTAGATAAATTAAGTAAGGCTCCTTTATACTTTAAAGATTTCTCGATTTCTTATAATGGTCCTTATGTTACATATAATATTCAAGAATCAGGATATCTAATTTTAGTAAGGAATGATGGTATGATTCTTTCATATTATATTGATGATGCTAAAGTATTAAAGGTTAGTCCTGAATATAATTATTCTTTATATCTTTTAGTAGATAATACCTACTATAATTTATATACAACTTTAAACAAATAAAAAGAAAGTGTTGCGCTTCCTTTTTTTTTGTAATATTATAAATACAATTTATTTATATTACGGGTGGTGTATGTTATGAAAGATAATAATATTAGTAGTGCTCCTAATGATACAGTTGCAATCATCTGCAGTGTTATTAAAGGCGTAGACGATTCTTACTCAATTGACACATTAGAAGTTGCTTATGGAAAAATTGATGAAAAAGGTACAGATTTTATTTGTATAGATAATAAACAATCTTATGAATGTTTATCTGATAATTTATATAATCTAGAAGAAGATAAACAATATTATTGTTTTGATAAAACTGTTGAAGAGTTAAGAAATATTTATGGTGAAGAACATAATATTAATAAACTTATGATTTCTTATTTAAGAAGTATATTTGAAACATATAACTTTATTAATAAAGATGAAGATAATAAATATAATATTCACTCGGTACCAAAAATTATAATTGATAAAAAGAGTGATGACCCAATTAAAGAAATAGAAAATTCAACTCAGTTAAAAGTTTCAGATTATAATACTAAGAAAAATGGAGATAGTAAATTAATTGAAGTTCCAAAACCAAATATTATTTTACCTGATTCTAATAGTATTCTTAATAGAGTTAATCTATTAGATTTTGAAAAGTATTTAAAAGAAAGAGTTATCGGAAATGATAAAGTTCTTGAAAACATTGCTTCTACAATGTTATTAAACTTATCTTCTCCAAATCCTAAACTTGTTGATAATATTTTAAATATTGGACCTACAGGAACAGGTAAAACTTATACATTTGAACTTATTTCTGATTATTTAGGTGTTCCTCTAGTTATATTTAATACTTCAAGTTTAAGTACTGCTGGATATCAAGGTCCTGATACAAACGATTTATTAAAACAAGTTTATTTAAAAGCTGATGGTGATGTTGAAAAAGCTAATAAAGCTATCGTAATTTTAGATGAAATTGATAAATTAAAAAGTTCAAAACTTGTAATTAAAGAACAAGCTCAAAATGATTTACTTGCTTTATTAGGTGGTTCAATAGTAGAAGTTGAATTAGATCCACAAAGAGGTACTACTGTTACATTAAATACTAAAGGTATGACATTTGTTGGATGTGGTGCATTTACAGAATTATTTAATCCCGGTGCAGCTAAAGATAAAGAAGAAGAACATCTTGATCCATATTCTAAGTTACTTTACAAAAAAGCTAAAGAAGAAGCTGAAAAAGAAACTAAGAGAAAATTAGAAATAAAAGAAATGGAAATTAAACGTATTCCAGCTGGTTTCCATACTTCTGAAGAACAAGTTAAAATTGAAGAAGAACATGCTAAGAAATTAAAAGAATATGAAGAAGAAAAACAAAAGAAACAATCTGAACATGTAAATGCTAGAACAAGAACTGAAGTTACCGATGAAGAATTAATTAAATATGGTTTAAAAAGAGAATTAATTGGAAGACTTCCTAAGAGAAATGTATTTGCTAATTTAGATGTTCAAGGTCTTACTAGAGTTTTAACAGAAGCTAAAGAGAGTGTATTAAATCTTAAGAAAGAAAGATATTTACAACAATTTAATACTGAACTTGAATGTGATGAATCATTTATTGAAGGTGTTGTTGATTTAGCTATAAAAGAAAATCTTGGTGGAAGAAGTTTAAATAAAGTATGTTCACAAATATTTGAAAGAGTTGATAGACAAATGTTAATTGAAGAACATACTGAACATAAAGTTCTAAAATTAACTAAAAAGAATATCGAAGATAAAGATAATTTTGAATTTACAGTAAAGAAAATGTAATGCATTTTCTTTATTTTTTTGGTAAAATATTTTTGTTGAAACCCGAATATAGAAAGAGTGATTTAAATGGGTAGAGCATACGAAGTAAGAAAAGCTAGTATTCAAAAAAATGGTGCTATAAAAGCTAAGTTATATAGTACTGCTGCAAAAGAAGTATTTTTAGCTGCTAAAGGAAATCCTGAGCTTGAAACTAATGTTGTTTTAAGAAGAGTAGTAGATAAATATAAACATCAAGCAGTTCCTATGGATATTATTAATAGAGCTATTGATAAAGCTAAAGGTAATGATGGTACTGATTATATGGAAATGACTTATGAAGGATTTGGTCCTGGTCAATCTACATTTATCATTACTACATTAACTGATAATGTTAACAGAACTGTTGCATATGTTAGAGAAGTATTTAATAAAATACATAAGAGTTTAGGTGTAACTAATTCAGTATCTTATAATTATAATTATGAATCATTAATTGGATATGAAGGAGAAGATGGAGATGAAGTTATGCTTGCTCTATTAGATGAAGGTATTGAAATTATTGATTTAGAAAATGAAGATGGTGAAGTTTTAATAACAGCTAAACCTAGTGATGTAAGTGCAATTAAAGATTGTTTAGAAAAACTTAAACCCGGCATTCAATATACTGTTGATGAAACTGGTTGGTATCCTAAAGAAAAAGTTACACTTGAAGGTGAAGATTTAGAAAAATTTAAAATGGCACTTGATAAGTTTGAAAACATCGATGATGTAACTAATGTATATCATAATGTAGATTTAGGAGAGTAATATCTCCTTTTTGTTTAAAGTGAGGTGTTTATATGCGCATACTTGTATGTGATGATGAGTTATTAATTAGAGAATTAATTAGAGATTATTGTATTAACGAAGGATATGATTGTGATTTAGCGGAAGATGGTAGTGTTGCTATAGATCTATGTGAAAGAAATGATTATGATCTTATTATTATGGATATAATGATGCCTAATGTAGATGGATTAACTGCAATTAAAGAAATTAAAGAAATAAAAGATATTCCTACGATTATGTTATCTGCTAGAAAAGAAGAAGAGGATAAATTACTTGGTTTTGATTTAGGAATCGAAGACTATGTAACTAAACCTTTTAGTCCTAAAGAATTAATGGCAAGAATAAAAGTAATAATGAAAAGATATAATAAACTTGATTCTATTAGTGTAGGTAATATTACTATTAATAATAGTACTCATGAAGTATTTATTGATAATGAAATAGTTGATGTTACTTCTACACAATTTGAATTATTAAAGTTATTTATAGAGAATCAAGGTTTGGCTTTATCGAGAGATAAAATAATTGAATGCATTTGGGGTTATGATTATGATGCAGATGATAGAACTATAGATGCTCATATTAAATTATTAAGAAGTAAGTTGGGTAAATATAGGGATTCTATTAAAACTATTAGAAAAGTAGGTTATAAATTTGTTTATGAAGAAAAATAGTTTATTCTTTAGAACTTTGCTTGCTATTTCAATATTTATTGTATTTGCATTATTATTTCTTTATTTCTTTCAAATTCAATTCCTTGATTATTACTATGAAAAACATCAAATAGACACTATTACTAAGATTGGTAGAAATGTTAAAAATAAAGACATCGATGATGTAGATAGATACTTGGAAGAGAGCTCATATTCTAATAATATTTGTATTAAATATTTTAAAGATGGAAATGAATTTAGTTATAACACTAAAAAATTTGGTTGTGTTTTAGATTTTGATGATAGTTTTATAAATGGTTATATAAAAGATATTAAAGATAATGATTTGGATTATATTAAATTGCTTGGAAAAGATGATATTAAATCTATTCTTTATTTAGTTGAATTAAATGATAATGATTATGTTTTATTGAATTCTAATTTAGAAAGTTTAAATGTAGCTACTAGCTTATTAAAAGATCAAATTATGTACATAGTTTTATTATTCTGTAGTATTGGTATAGTATTTAGTGTTTTATTATCTAAGACTATTACAAATCCAATATTAAAGATTATTAATTCTGCTAAAGAATTAGAAAAAGGAAACTTTGATGTTAAGTTTGATGGTGGTAATGTAGCAGAGCTTTGTGAACTTGCTGATATCTTAACTGTATCTGCAGTAGAAATGAAAAACATTGATGAATTAAGAAAAGATTTGATAGCAAATGTTTCTCATGATCTTAAAACACCATTAACTATGATTAAAGCTTATGCTGAAAAAGTAAGAGATTTATCTTATAAAGATAAAGAAAAAAGAGAAAAAGATTTAAATGTTATTATTGAAGAATCTGAAAGATTAAATGGATTAGTTAATGATTTATTAGATTTATCTAAATTAGAATCAGGTTTTTCAAAAATTCAATTAGAGGAATATAATTTATTAGATCAAATTAATGATGTATTAAAAAGATATGAAATTCTTGAAGAAGAAAAGAAATATCACATTGATCTTAATTTACCAGAAGAACCTGTTATTATTAAAGCTGATAGAAATAGAATGGATCAAGTATTCTATAATTTAATTAATAATGCTATTGAACATGTTGGTAAAGATAATACGGTTTATATAAGTGTTAGAACAAGACCACATCATTATACAATTTCTATTAAGAATACTGGTAATGGTATCAGTAAAGAAGAAATACCTTTAGTATGGAATAGATATTATACTAAAAAGAAAAATCATAAAAGAAATATAGTTGGTACTGGTTTAGGTTTATCTATTGTTAAAACTATTTTGGAATGTCATAACTTTGATTATGGAATTGAATCTAAATTAAATGAATATACTAGATTCTATTTTAGAATCAAAAAAATAAAATAAAATGTTGTAAATTATAAAAATTAAGGATTTTTTCACATTAATTTCATATTTGTGTAGTATATTCTTTCTTGTGAGAAGGAATAAGAATATACAAAACGATCCTATACAACTATAAACATATAAACTTAAACTCACGCTAAAAGTTATTCCTTTTCATAAGATGTATTATTACATCTTTTTTTTATTTTCTAAAATACATAAAATGTCTTTGATTGTTTTTATTAATTGTGTTACTATATTAAGTATACATAGAATATTATTCGTCGGAGGCTATTATGGAACGTAAAGGAAATTATATATTTTTAACTGGATTGTTAGTAATTACACTTTTAATAAGTGTTGTGGGTACTACTTTCTCTTACTTTGGAGCAACTAGTAGAAATGTTAAGGGAGAAACTACTGTTCAATTTTCTAAAGGTGTAGTTGGATACAATGAAGAAGAAGTACAAGCTGGAACTGTTAATCCTGGAGAAGTCATTGCTACTAAAACTATTACAGTTAAAGGTACAACTTCAAATGCCGATAATTTAATTTATAAATTTAATTTTAACGTTAATAATAATAGTTATCCTGATGGAGCACTTTTATATACGGTTAGTTCTGCTAATACTTCATCAAATGGTACTACTATTCAAACAAGTACTGTTCCAGTTTCAATTCCAACTGGTGCGAATATAATTGAAGTTGGTTCTGGTAGTTTCTCTGGTCCAATTACTAAAGGGAAACATACTTATACAATTACTATTTATAGAAGTGATAGTGTATCAACAGAGAGTGGAGATTTCTCTATAAACGGAAATTTTGAAATAGCTACAGAATCTTAAAAAGATTCTGTTTTTTTTAATATATTTTTAATAATTTGTGTTATACTAATAAATAAAAGAAAGTGAAGGATGTACATGAAATTTCTTGTTAATATAAAAGATTTTTTCAAAAATAATTTATACAATAATACTTATGTATTTAATTTTCTTTTATTCTTTATGAGTTTATTCTCTATAGAGATGATTGTTAGAATGATTAATGGTTATGACTTAACAAGTTATGCTGTTGTTAGAATAATAGTTTTACTTATTATTGTATGCTATGTAACTTGTTATGTATTAAATTACTTTAAAAGTGCTACTAGAAAAATAATAACTGCGATACTTGTATTTATTGGTTCTACTTATGCCTGCTTACAATTAGGATTCTTAAAATTCCTAGGAGTATATGCATCACTTCAAAGTGCTAGTCAAGCAGAAGCAGTTACAGATTATATTAAAGACTTTTTAAAAAGTTTTAGACCTGTTTTCTTAGCTACATATATTCCATTTATAGTATTAATTGCTATTTATGTAATTACTAAGAAAAGATTCTATAGAAATAATAAAACTAGAATGCTTTTCTCTACATTAGTAATGGTTGCTTTATTTGGATGTGTATATTATGAATTATTAAGTGATAAATCATTCCAAAATCCTATTCAAAGTATAGATAATGAAGAATTGTTCTTAACTGCATCTAATCCAAGTTTAACAGTTTCGGAATTCGGTATGTTCGGATTTGGAATGTCCGATTTAAGAAATAAGTTATTCCCAGCTGAAGTAAAAACTTCTCTACAAATTAGTAATACTCATACTTATGCTAATGGTGAAAAATTAATTAGTGGTATTGATGACAATATGTGGGAATATTTAATTAATACTGAAGAAGATGAAAATTATTCTTTCTTAAATAATTATTACTATACAAGAAAGAAAGCATCAGTTAATGATCACACTGGTTTATTTAAAGATAAAAACTTAATTGTAATTATGATGGAATCAGCAAATGATATATTTACTGAATATCCTGAGTATTTCCCTAACATTGCTAAACTTGTAAATGGTGGATGGAGTTGGGAAAACTATTATTCACCAAGAAACTCATGTGCTACATTAAATAATGAATTTAGTGGTATGACTTCACTATATTCTATTAGTAATACATGTACTGCTAAAACATATATTGATAATACATATTTTGAATCTATATTTAATATATTTAATGATTCTAATTATTATTCATTTAGTGCTCATAATTATACAGAACATTATTATCCAAGAAATCAAATCCATACTAACATGGGAAGTAATAAATATTATGGAGTAGAAGAGTTAGGTATTGATTATGATGATGTTAATTATCAAAACTGGTCTGATGATGATGACTTTTTGGCATCTGTTCTAAATATTCTTGAAGGTGTTGATTACACTAATGGAAACTTTATGACTTGGTTAACAACAGTTTCTGGACATCAACCATATTTTGTAGATTCAAATCAAGGTAATGAATACTTCTCAATGACTGAAGGAACTCCTTATGATTTCCAAATTAGAAGATACATGTCTAAATTAAAGGTTCTTGATGAAGGTATTGGTTTATTACTTCAAGGATTAGAAGAAAAAGGTATCTTAGATGATACAGTAATAGTTTTATATGGTGATCATTATCCTTATGGGATTGATACTAAGTTATTAAATACTGCTTTATCATATGATACTGAAGTAGATATGAATGCTGAACAAGTTCCATTTATTATCTATAATAGTGAAGTAACTGAAAAGGATCCTCATATTTATACTGATTACACAACTTATGTTAATATTTTACCTACAGTTGCAAATCTATTTAATTTAAAATATGAATCTAGATTATATATGGGTGAAGATTTATTCAGTCCTAAGTATAATTCTATTGCAGTATTCTCTGATGGTTCATGGAAGACTGAAAAAGGATTCTATAATGCTGCAACTGGTGTAATTAATTACTATACCGATGAAGAATATACTTTTGAAGAATTAAAGAGTATTAATGATGAAGTTAACTTAAAATTAAAAGCTTCTACAATATCTGTTACAACTAATTACTTTGCACATATTAAAGAAAAAATTGATAATAGATTATTAGAACTAGAATCTTTAAAGAATGAAGCTTGTTTACTAACTGATAATACATTATATGTAGAATCTGTTGATTGCTCTTCTGAAAATAAGGAAGAAAGTGAAGTTGTTGAAGAAAATGAAAATGCAGTTGATTAACTGCATTTTTTCTTGAATAATTTTTTTGGTTGTTTTGTATCTTCAATTTGTATTACTTTTGAATGATCAAATGGTTCTAGATTTCTTACTGTTTTTTCTAAATAATCATTTTCCTCTTCTTTGTTTATTTTAAGTTCTTTAAAATTGATTGGTTTTCCGATAACTATTTCCAATTTTGTGAATGGTATATATGTACCTTTTATTCCAAATGGTACTATTACTGTATTTGATAGTTTTGAAATTGCGGTAGCACCTTCTTTAAATTTATAATTAACTTTCATACTGTGAGTTCTTGCTTCAGGAAATATAACCATTTTTTCTCCGTCTTTTAATAGTTTAACTGCAGTACGGATTGAATTATAGTTTTTTGCAGAATCAGTTGTATTTGTATCTACTGCAACAGTTCCAAGTTTTTTGAAGAACCATTCTCCAAGTTTGAAGTTATATAATTTTTTATCAACCATGAATCTTAATGTTTCATCTGTAATTGTAATTAGTAACCATGAGTCTAATATATTAAGATGATTACCAGCTAAAATATAATTAGAATCTTCTGGAATATTTTCTAATCCTTTTACATCGATTTTATAAATAGTATTCATGAAGTTTTTAAAATGTACCTTTAAATTTTTATAGAATCTTTCACTATATTTTACTTCCATAATACCCCTGACTTTCTTAAAAACGTATTATAGCAAAGTAATTTAAAATTGACAAATAAATTGTAAATACCCTATAATTTATATAGGGAGGGTATTATGGAAAAGAAAGATAAAAAGACTAAGAAAACTAGTAATGTTAAAGCATCTAAGAAACAAGTAAAAAATATAAAAGTTAAAGATGAAATTAAAGTTCCTGAGGAAGAAATTATTATCAAAAAAATAACTGAAAAGAAAGAAAAGAAAATTAAAGTTAATAGAAAAGATATTGTTATTGCTGTAGTATTCTTAATTTTTGGTATGATTATTTCTCTTTTAATCTTTAAAAGAGCACCAAGACTTAAAGATGGTAACCAAATAGCTATTTCTATTGATAAATATTCTATTTCTGAACAAGCTATTTATAATGATATTAGAACTGCTAATGGATTAAATTCTGCTTTAAGAAAAATTGATTTAAATATTGCTAAAACTTATTTCAATAATTCTTTAGATGAAGAAGCTAAAAATAATGCTCAAGAACAAGCTGAAACTTATATTAAACAATATGTTAATTATGGATATGATGAAGCTTCATTCTTAGCTTATTATGGTTTCGATACTAAAGATGCATTTATTAATTATTTAACTGAAGATTATATCTTAAATAAATTCTTTGAAGAAAAAGTTAAATCTTCAATAACTGAAGATGATGTAAATTCTTATTATGAAAAATATGGTACTGGTAAAAAGACTGTTTATATTTTCTCTGAAAAAGATTCTACTGATAATTTAACTAAGATTAGAAATTCTTTAAAGAAAGGTACTGCAGTTGATAAAGTAGCTTCTAAATATGAAAAGAATACAGCTGTAACTATTAATTCTAAAGTAGAAGTAGATTATTCTTCTATTTCTAGTTATAGTGATTCAGTTGCTGAATATATTAAGAAAACTAATGCTAGTTCATATTCTAAGATATTCACTGATGATACTTTAGGAAATGTATTTGTTTATGTTGTTTCAAGTGAAGATGCTCCAGCTTTAGATACTATTAAAGAAAATGTTATTTCTGTTTTAGTAGATAAAAAGAAAACTGAAGATTCTGAACTTTACTATAAAGTTTTCATCGATGCTAGAAATGATAAACATATCAAATTCTATGATGATGCTTATAAAAAACAATATGATGAATATCTAAAGAGTCATTCCGAAAAAAAATCTAAATAATTTAAGTAAAAGGATACCATTTTATATGGTATTTTTTTATTTTGATTATTTATATATGTTATAATTATTAGGTAAGGTAGTGATAAAATGACAAAGATTAAAAATGTATTTGCTAGAGAAATTATAGACTCTAGAGGTAACCCTACAGTAGAAGTAGATGTTACACTTGAAAATGGTATTAAAGGAAGAGCAGCTGTTCCTAGTGGTGCTTCAACTGGAGAAAGAGAAGCTTTAGAATTAAGAGATGGTGATTCATCTAGATTCATGGGTAAAGGTGTTTTAAAAGCTGTTAATAATGTTAATAATGAATTAAGCAAGATTGTTATTGGAATGGATTCAGAAGATCAAAGAGGTATTGATAATGCCATGATTGAAGCAGATGGTACTAAAGATAAATCTAAATATGGTGCTAATGCTATCTTAGGTGTTTCATTAGCTGTTGCTCATGCTGAAGCTAATAATAGAGGTATTCCTTTATATAAATATTTAAATAGTGAAGGTAATACTTTACCAGTTCCTATGATGAATGTTTTAAATGGTGGTGCTCATGCTGATTCATCAGTTGATTTCCAAGAATATATGATTATGCCTGCAGGTGCTAAAAATATTCATGATGCTATTCGTATAGGTAGTGAAATATTCCATAATTTAAAAAGTTTACTTAAAAAAGATGGACATGTTACTTCGGTTGGTGATGAAGGTGGATTTGCTCCTAATTTAAGCAATAATGAAGAACCACTTAAGTATATTGTTGCTGCGATTGAAAAAGCTGGTTATGTACCAGGCAAAGATGTTTATATAGCAATGGATGTTGCTGCTTCAGAATTCTATAATCCTGAAACTAAGATGTATGATTTAGTTAAATCAGGTGAAGGTTCTAAAACTACAGACGAAATGATTGATTGGTTAGAAAGTTTAGTTAATAAATATCCAATTATTTCTATCGAAGATGGTTTAGGTGAAAGAGATTGGGATGGTTGGAAAAAACTAACCGATAGACTTTCTTCTAAAATTCAAATTGTTGGAGATGATTTATTCGTTACTAATCCATCAATCTTTAAAGAAGGAATTGAAAAAGGAATTGCTAATTCAATTTTAATTAAATTAAATCAAATTGGTACATTAAGTGAAACTATTGATGCTATTAATATGGCAAGTAGTAATGGATATACTGCAGTTGTTTCTCATAGATCAGGTGAAACTGAAGATACTACAATTGCACATGTAGCGGTAGCTTTTAATAATGGACAAATTAAAACTGGCTCAATGAGTAGAACCGATAGAATTTGTAAGTATAATGAGCTTATGAGAATTGAAGAAGAATTAGGAGATAATGCTAAATACTTAGGTATTAATGCATTTACAAGTATAAAGCATGAAAACTAAGAAGTTTAAACCTGAAACAGGTAAATTAATTATTAAAGGTCATGATAAAAATCCACTAGTTAAGTTTTGGAATTGGGGTTGGGGTATTTATTACTCTAATACTGAATTATGGAACTATGTTATCGTAGGTGCTTTAACTACAGTAGTAGCCTTAGGAACTAAATTTGGATTATTATTCACTTGTTTAGATGCAAAGAATGGATTACAACTTCAAATTGCTGAAATCATTTCATGGTTTGCTGCTTTAGTATTTGCTTATGTTTGTAATAAGTTATTTGTATTTAAAGTTAAGGGTAGTAATATAATTAAAGAATTCTTATCCTTTACTAGTGGTAGAGTATTTACTCAAATCCTACAAATGTTAATTATGTGGGGATTTGTTACTAGATTAAAACTTGATAGTAATGCTTGGGTAGTATTCTGGTCATTAGTATGCCAAGTAATGCAAATAGTATTTAATTATGTAATTTCAAAATTATTTGTATTTAAGAAATAAAAAAACACTCAATTGAGTGTTTTTAATTTGCTAGGAATTCTTCAACTGAAGGGAAACTATCAGTTGTATTATTTACTTCTTGAGCAATTGTATCAAAATTAATTGAATTGAAATCATTTACTGAATTATATGTGTTAGTATCTTCGCTTGTTTTTGCTGAATCTTTAGCAATGATTTCATTCATTTCATTTAAGTTTTGAGTAATAGCTTCGATTTCTTCAGCATTTAAACTATAATCTAATAATTTTTCAATAAATTTAAGATTATCTAAATAGATTGAAGTTTCTGCTCTATAAATAGCATAATCATTTTTATTTTCATTGAATATTTTAGTTTCAAATTCTTTTAAATTATTTCTTGTTTTTTCAATTAATTGAACTAATGATTCTTTATCCATTATATTCACCTCTATCATTAAATAAAGTATAGCAAAATTTAAAGTTCAAGTAAATAAATATAGTTTATTCATATTATTTTGACATTATTTAAAGTTGATTATAGTACTTATTTATATTATATTAATTTTGGTGTCTAATTCTTGGAGGTGATTACTATTAAAAGTTTTAAGAAAACAGTTTGTATGTTATTAGTTTTATTTCTTATTATTTATTTAACTTTAAATAGTATATATGATAAGGATACTTTTAATACTATGATTCATGGATTTAAAGATCTTAATGTATATTATATAGGTATAGCTACTTTATTAATGGTTATATACTTTATTTTATATGGCTATTATTATACATATACTTTTAAGATATTTAATGTAGATGTTAAATTACCTAAAGGTATCTTTTATGCAATGGTTGAGTTTTACTTCAGTGGTATTACACCATCTGCGACTGGTGGACAACCTGTTCAAATGTATTATATGACTAAAGATAAAATTCCTATTAAGAATAGTTATATTGCTTTGATTGTTAATACCTTATATTTTAAGATAGCTATTATTATTTTAGGAATATTAGTTCTTATATTTAAAAATAATATTATTACTAGTTTTAAACCTGTACATATTGGTTTCTTATATTTTGGACTTATTTGTGACTTTTTATTCTCTATATTACTTTTATTATTCTTATTTAATAGAAAACTTATTAAGAAGTGTCTTGAATGGATATTTAAGTTCTTTAGAAAATTAAATGTATTTAAAAAGTATACAGAAAAAAATATTGATGATATCCTAGGCGATTATCAAGAAGATATTAATAAACTTGTTGATAACAAATGGAAAATGAACAATTCTTTAATACTAGTATTTATTTTAAGAGTTATTAATTTCTCAATAGCATATGTAGTATATAAAGGTTTAGGATTAAGTGGATATAGTTATTT
Organism: uncultured Caryophanales bacterium; assembly: GCA_946410555.1. GTDB lineage: Bacteria > Bacillota_I > Bacilli_A > RF39 > UBA660 > UBA6985. The sequence continues at coordinate 39,400 of CAMKAT010000010.1, forward strand.
TGATCTACTTGCTATTCAAATAAGTGTTCAACTTGCAATTGAAATGGTACCAATTCCTGGGGGATCTTATGTATCTGAGAAAATGTTCTTCTACATATTCTCAATTGTATTCTCAACTGCTTTTGCAAGTCTTGGAATGTTATTAACAAGAGCATTTATCTTCTATATACCTATCATTGTGTTAGGAATAATTATATTTATATATAATATTGTTAATAAAGTAAAAGATTTCTTTTAAACATTGGATTTTCCAATGTTTTTTTATTATGTTTGACCAGAAGGTCAAACAAAAAACTACCGGCTATGCCGGT
>CAMKAT010000011.1 GCA_946410555.1 uncultured Caryophanales bacterium
TATACCCTTATAGGGTTTCTTAAAAACCACTAGTTTTACTAGTGGATTTTTATTTCTACTTTATTTTTTTGAAAAAAGTGCTAGAATACCAACTTGGAGAGGAAATATAGGATGATGGAAGAGTTTAGTGTTAACATCAGTATGACAGCATATGTTAATGGTCATGTTAAAACAGCATATTTATCAGACTATAAAGTAAATGATATATTCACATTTTATGATGTAGATATAAGTTTTAGAATTGTAGATCTAACAGATAGTTACATGGTAATTGAGCTTGTAGATGGTTCAGATAAATATGAATTAACTGAAAACTATTTAAATCTTGGGGAAGAAACTGAAGTAATTAATTCAAAAGAAGATTTTTTAACAGTTACTATTAAAATAGATAGTATCAAATAATAGATTAAGAGTATCTTAATCTTTTTTTATGTTATAATTTTTATGGTGATTATATGGAAATAATTGAGTATGAAGAAAAGTATCTAGAAGATGTAAGAGACTTACTTACTGAATTAGAAGAATATCTAGTATCAATAGATCAAGACCAATTAGATCAAGTACATCCTGAATATCATGAAAAAATGGCATTAGTTGATTTAAAAGATGTAAATGATAATAATGGTAAATGTTTTTTAGCAGTAGAAAATAACAAAGTAATCGGTTTAATCATGGGAACAATACCTGAATATGATGAATATGATTATTTAGATTATAAATGTCCTAAGAGAGGATGGATTACAGAACTTATAGTTACTAAGAAAGTAAGAAGCCAAGGAGTAGGAGCCAAACTAATGAGTAAAATGGAAGAATATTTTAAATCTCAAGGATGTGAATATTCATTAGTAGATATCTTTGCATACAATGATCCTGGAATGAAATTTTATTTTAGAGAAAAATATCATCCTAGAATGGTAACTGGTATAAAGAAAATAAAATAATTGAGTATTTACTCAATTTTTTTATTAATAAATATAAAAAGTGTGTTATTCTTATCATAGGTGATGAGTAATGAAGGATAAAGTAAAAATATTATTAAGAGCAATTGCTGCAGGAATAATGATTAGTATAGGAGGAACAATTTATTTAACTTTAGAGAATAAAATGGTTGGTGCATTTTTATTTAGTATAGGTTTATTTGCAATATGTGCTTATGGATTAAACTTATATACAGGTAAGATTGGTTATATTATAGATAATAAATTAAGTTATATTAATGAACTTATAATTACACTTTGTGGTAATTTAATTGGAACAATAGGATGTGGATATGCACTTACACTTACAAGAGCAGAATTTAAACTTAAAACTACTGCACATGCAATTTGTGAAACTAAATTAAATGATAATTTACTAAGTATATTTATACTTGCAGTATTCTGTGGAATCATAATGTATCTAGCAGTAGATTTATTTAAAAAGATTAAAGACTTTGGTAAGTATGTTCCAATATTCATGGGAATAACAATATTTATACTTGCAGGATTTGAACACTGTGTTGCTAATATGTATTACTTCAGTGTAGCTAATATGTGGACTTTAAAAACAGCACTTTATGTTTTAGTTATGATTTTAGGTAATAGTGTAGGCTCAATATTACTTGCGCTATTAATAAAATTTGGAATCAATAAAAAATAATGTGCTATAATTATTAAGGTGATAATATGGAAACAAAAAGAAAAACAAAAAAAGAAATCGTAAAAATGTTACTTAAAAATAATGAATTAGATGAACAATCAGAAGAAGAATTATTAGATTTACTTGTTGATCAACCAATAAGTATTGATGTAGATAAACAAGAAGAAGCTAAAATGACTAAAGGTGATAGAATAGCTGATAAAGTTTCAGAAATCGCTGGTTCTTGGGGATTCATTTTGGGATTTTCAACATTCTTAATTGCTTGGATGGTAGTTAATACTTTTATATTAAAAGGTGATAATCAAATTGATCCACATCCATTCATTTTATTAAATTTACTTTTATCTTGTTTAGCTGCTCTTCAAGCTCCAGTAATTATGATGAGCCAAAATAGACAAGCTGCAAAAGACTCTTTAAGAAATCAAAATGATTATAGAACAGATTTAAAGAGTGAACTTATTCTTGAAGAATTACATGATAAGATGGATGAAATACTTAAGAATCAAAGAAAAATCTTAAAAATCATAGATGAAGAAAATGAAGAAGAAACTAAAAAATAGTTTCTTTTACTTTGGTTAATGTAAGGAAAATAAAAAATATTTAAACAACTAAAAAAACATGGATTATTCCATGTTTTTCTTTAGTCTTAAATAATCACTAATTAAAGTAATTGTGAAGAATACTACGAATATAATAAATACAATTACCATATTCTTAACAAGTAAACTTGATTCAATAGTTACAACTGATTCTCTTAATAATCTAATTGTATATGTCATAGGAAGTAAATTATTTAAGAATCTAAATCCTTTAGTAACTGTTTCAATAGGGAAAGTACCACCTGAAGCAGCAAGTTGTAATACTAGAATAATTAATCCTACGAATTTACCTATATCACCAAAATTAACTATTAAGAATTGCATTAATGCCATGAATGTATTAGCAACTAATATAACTGATACATAGTATAAACATACATTTGTAATTTCTAAATCTAAGAATAATTGTAATAATAGTCCAAGTACTAATCCTGATAGAGTAGCTAAACCATAATATCTTAAGTTTCTCTTAACTCTATTTTTACAATCAATACTTAGTTTTTCGAATCTATTTTGTTTATCATAGTATAAAACTACGAAACTCATTAATGCACCAACCCATAATGCAATAGAGATGAATAATGGAGCAAAAGCAGTACCATAACTTGAAACTTCATTTTTAACTTCAGTGTTAACTGTAACAGGAGCTTCGCTATATTCTTTTAAACCATCTAATGATTTTAAATCGTTCTTAGTATCATTAATTTTATTACTTAATTCACTCTTAGCATCACTAACACTTGAGTCTAGAGTACTAATTCCATTATTTAATTTTTCAGATCCATCACTTAATGAAGTGATTCCATTATTAATCTTAGTTGAATTATCTGCAAGTGTATTAACACCTGTATTAATTTGGTTTATACCAGTTTGTAACTCAGTAAGTTTATCACCTAAAGTAGATAATCCTTGAACGCTAGTATTTAATTGAGTTAAACCAGCATTTAATTGTTTATTACCTTGAACAATATTTACTGAACCTAATTTTTGAACAGCACTAACTAAATCTAATTCTCCATAACCATAATTCTTTAATTGTTTAGCTAAATAATAAGTGTTAGTATCAATACCATTATGATTTGGATAGTTTTCATAAGCTAAGATAATATTATTTACTTTAGTAGTAAGAATTGCACCTGATTTACAAGCAGCCATTACAGTGGCATCAGTATTGCCTGAAGCAACAGCTTGGCAAGCAATTACCATATTCTTTTCAGCACTTAAAAGTGAGTTAACAGTAGTAGTATAACTATCTAAACTACTTGTGAATGTATCACTACCAGTTTTAATAGTACCAACACCATTTTGTAGAGTAGTAATACTAGTATTAATTGATGCAAATTTTGAAGTTGCGTCATTAAGTGTATTAACACCATTCTTAAGTGTATAAATACCATCATTAAATTTACTATAATTAGTTTTTAATGAATTAACACCATTATTTAATTCATTAGATCCTGATTTTAATTTCTTTGTACCATCATTTAGTTTACCGAAGCCATCTTCGATAGTAGTTAACTTTTCAGGAACTTCATTTAGATTATCTGATAAATTACCAACAATTTCGGAATTTACTTTATTATCTAAGTTCTTTTCTACAGCATTAACAACACTATTAATAATTTGACTAGCTAAGTAGTTAGATTTTTGATTTGGAGAATAAGTAATAGTAGCATGTTTTTTATTAGTAGTAGATATACTTTCCATTGATTCACTAAAATCTTCTGGAATAGTAATTACAGCATAATAAGTTGTATCATCTAATCCACTACTTGCTTCATCTTTATTTACAACATTTATTTTTAATTTTTTTGAATCTTTAATACTATCAATTAATTCATTACCTTTATTACCATTATCTTCATTAACAATAGCAACAGGTATATTGTCTATATTACCATCACCATAAGGATTCCAATATGCTTTTAAGTAAAAGAAACTATACATAAAAGGAATTAAAAGTACTGCAGCAATGATAACGTAGTTAAAAATACTTTTATTTTTCTTCATTTAAAACCCTCCCTTAAATATTAATTAAATAAACCATCTTTAAGTATTGATGTAACTTCCTTAGTAAATTTCTTTTCATCAATATCTTTATCATATTCAAATAATAAAGAAATATACATTTTATAAATGATGAAAGCAGTTAAGTGTGCATCACATTTTTTAATATTACCAAGTTTAATTTCATTATTAATTTTATCTTCTATATAATTAAGTATTGAATCATCATATACTTTTAAGAAATTAATACTTTGTTGAATATTATTTTTTGCTTCTTTAGAAATATTAGATATTAAAATACTATTTTTTCTAAAAAGTAACATGTTGTAAATACTAGTTGAGACTTTCTCTACGAATGGGATATTTTTCTTTTCAATCTTTTCAAATTCATTTTTAACATTTTCAATTTCTTCATTAATAAAGTACATGAATAGGGTATCTTTATCGGTGAAGTAACTGTAAATGGTTTTCTTAGTAACATTTGCTTCAAGAGCAATCTCATCCATAGATACTTTTTTATATCCATATTTAGTGAATAAATCTCTGGCTGTACTAATAATTAATTCTTTCTTATCCATACAAATCCCTCTTTTCTACTAGTATACTAAATCGGTATACAAGTATAGTTTTACCACTTTTGAATATTTTTGTCAAATATGGATAAATATTCATAAAGATAAAAAAAGGGAGTATAATTACAGTAAGGTGATAATATGAAAACAGAAAAGAATATATTGTTAGCATTTATTTTAAATATTACATTTTCAGTATTTGAATTCTTCGGAGGAATATTCACAAATTCAGTAGCAATTCTATCTGATTCAATTCATGATCTTGGAGATGCATTTTCAATAGGTGTTTCTTACTTCCTTGAAAAGAAGAGTAAAAAACGTGCTGATAAAAAATATACTTATGGTTACATAAGATATTCAGTACTCGGAGGAGTAATAACTACTACGATATTATTAGTTGGATCTATCCTTGTTATGATTGGAGCAATAAAGAGATTCTTTAATCCAGTTGAAGTTAATTATCAAGGAATGATTATCTTTGCAATCGTAGGAGTAATTTTAAATACACTAGCTGCGATAGTAACTAAAGATGGAGATTCCATTAATCAAAAGTCAGTTAATCTTCATATGCTTGAAGATGTATTAGGTTGGATAGTAGTTCTAGTAGGTGCAATCATAATGAACTTCACTGATATTACATATCTAGATTCGATTATGTCTATCGGAGTTGCCTTATTCATTTTAATTAATGCACTAAAGAACTTAAGAACAATCATTGATATCTTCTTAGTTAAGACTCCAAAAGATATAGACCTAGATGAATTAAAGGAACATTTACTTAAAATTAAAGGAGTTGAAGATATTCATCATATCCATGTATGGAGTATGGATGGAGTAAACAATTATGCAACAATGCATATAGTTACAAATGTTAAAGATATTAAAAAATTAAAACATGAAATCAGAGAAGAACTTGAAGAACATAATATATGTCATTCAATTCTTGAAACTGAAAGTGAAGCTTGTAATGATATAGATTGCCATGTTGAATTAAAAGTAGAATCACATCATCATCACCATCATCATTAAAAATATAAAATAATTATTGGCACCAAACAAACGTATGATATAATTAAATTGTATTAATTACTTGCCGAGTGTTTTTACATCACAATTTGGGTCGATAATTTATATTCTTGGGCAAGAAGGATATATCTATTCGGGGATACTTTTCTTAGGGAAAGTATCCCTTTTTTTATTAGATATTTTTAATTAATACAAAAAATAATACAAGATAGGGAGGTTTGGTATTAATGGAAAATAGAATTGTATTATTTGAAGATGGTGAAATAAAAATAGATGTGGAGGTGATGAATGAAAATGTTTGGTTAAATACTAGTCAAATAGCTAGATTATATAACAAAGATAGAAATACTATTAGAAGACATATAATGAATATTTTTAAAGATAAAGAATTGAATGAAAATAACAACGTGCAAAAAATGCACGTTGATAATGCAAAACAATTAGTTGATTTTTTTGACTTGGATGTTATTCTTGCTGTAGGATATAGAGTTAATTCTAAACAAGGTATAGCTTTTAGAAGATGGGCTAGTAATATTTTAAAAGATTATATAATCGAAGGGTATGCTGTTAACATGAGAAAATTAGATCTTTTAAATAAGACGGTTAAATTAATTGAAATAGCTAATAGAAATCCTGATTCTATAACAGGCGAGCAAGCTAAGGATATACTTCAAGTCATAGGAAGATATACTAAGGCTTTAGATTTACTAGATGATTATGATCATAGAACTTTAGAAAAAATCAAAGGTACAATTGATAATAGACAAATCAATTATCATGAATGTTTAGATATAATTAAAGATTTAAGATTTGCAGATGAATCATCTATCTTTGGAGTTGAAAGAGAACACGGTTTTGAGTCTATTGTTAATGATATTTATCAAACTTTCGGAGGAGTAGATCTTTATAAATCAGTGGAAGAAAAAGCATGTAATTTCCTTTATGTGTTAGTAAAGAATCATCCTTTCGTAGATGGTAACAAAAGAATCGCAGCAACTTTATTTATATATTTCTTGAATTATTACGGATTATTGTTTAAAGATGGTAAACAAACTATTGATAATAATACATTAACTGCAGTTACTCTTTTAATTGCAGAATCTAATCCTAAAGAAAAAGAAATAATTATAGATTTAGTAATGAATTTCTTAAAATAAAACATTTGTCGGTTTTTCCGATAAATGTTTTTTTATGTTTTATTCTTTGTTATAATGAAACAGGTGATAAAATGCAAAATTTAGGATACTCTATGCTATGGCTCTTTATAGCTTATACTTTAGTTACATGGGTTGGTATATTACATACTATATTTAATATAAAAGTATTACATATGAAATCAATGAAGGAATCTCCAGGAATGGGTGAAGGTTATGAAAAGACTAAACCTTGGCATCCTTTATACAATATAATTATATTTCCTATATTTGGTTTTCTTTATATGAATGGACTTAGTAATCCAACAATTAATGAAGCACTAATTACAGGTCTTATATGGACACTTATTTGTATAATCGGGGATCTTGTGGGTTGGGTACTTATTAAACATCCATGGAGACTTACATTTAAAGAATTCTATATTGATTATCAACCATGGATAACACTTATCTATATAGCTATATTCTTAGGACCAATCATAGGATTTTTACTTATATAATATAGAAGTTAGTAATAACTTCTTTTTTTATGTTAAAATGAATATAGGAAGTATAGTGTTGAGGATTGTATATGAAAGAAATAATTAAAGAGCTTAAAAGTATGAATATTGGTAAAGTTGAAATAGATGTACCATTAAGTAAACATACTACTTACAAAGTCGGGGGAGTTGCAAAGGCATTTGTATATCCAAAAGATATTGATTCATTAATATTAATTTTGAAGTTATTGAAAGAAAAGAATATTAAACATATGGTCTTAGGTAATGGTTCAAATACTTTATTTAGTGATTCAATTTATGAAGGAATAATTATTAAGTTAGATGAATTAAAAAATTACTATTTTAAAGGTACTAAATTAGTTGCAGAAGCGGGTTGTAATTTAATTAAAATATCACATGCTGCTATTAATAATAGTTTGCAAGGTTTAGAATTTGCCTGTGGAATTCCAGGAACAATCGGTGGAGCAGTCTACATGAATGCGGGTGCTTATAAATCAGATGTTAGTGAGAGTCTAACTGAAGTTAAAGTATTAACACCTGACTTTGAAGTAATAACTATGAAGAATAATGAATTAGAGTTTTCTTATAGACATTCATTCTTTAAAACACATAAGGGTTACATAGTACTTGAAGCAACTTTTAAACTTAAGAAAGGCAAAAAAGAAGAACTACTTGATCTTGCATTAGATAGAAAAAGAAGAAGAATAGAGTCTCAACCTTTAGAGTATCCATCCGCAGGATCTGTATTTAGAAATCCACCAGATACTTTCAGTGGTAAATTAATCGAAGAGTTAGGACTTAAAGGGTATACATTTGGTGGTGCAGAAATATCAAGTAAACATGCTAACTTTATAGTTAATAAGAATAATGCTAAAGCAAGTGATATTAAATATTTAATAGATTACGCAAGAGATTCTGTTAAGAAAGAATATGGTATCGATTTAATTCTTGAACAAGAATTAATTAATTGGGAGTAATAATGAGAAATTTTATTGTAAGTGATTTACACGGAAATGGTTTTGTTTACGACTCTATAATAAATTATTTGACAAATGTTAGTTTAAATAGCGATGAACCTGTTACTTTATATATAAATGGTGATTTAATTGATAGAGGTATAGATTCTGGAAGTATGCTTATTGATGTTTATGAAAAAACTTTTAATAAAAATCTCCCTTTTAAGATTGTATATCTTGGTGGTAACCATGAACTTTTAATGTATGATTCATATAAAGAAACTAAAGATTATAGTTTAAAACAATTATTTGAATCAAACATGGGTCAAAAATCGCAAAGATGGTATGATAGAAATGGTGGATTTCTAACTGCTAAATATTTAAAAAAGTTTTATACTAAAGAAGAAATAATTAGAATATGTGAATATATAGGAAACTTAGACGTATATCATAAATTTGATGAAAAAATAAATGATAAACAAATTCTTCTTACTCATGCATGTGTAGTTGTTCCGATGAAAAAAGATGAACAATTAAAAATTAATGATGATAAGAGTGCAACATTAATAGCTATTAATTGCCGTAAAGGTGATAGACTTGCAGGCCGAGGGGTAGGAAATAAAAATTATTTTGCTATCATAGGACATACACGAAATAATACTAAAACTGGATATTCTTTTGATGAAGATGATAATGTATTAAATATTGATGGTAATTGTGCTTCATTTAGTTTTGAAAATACATCTTACTATGCAAGAAATAAATTATGGACTCCAATCGAAGATATGTATATTCCTTATGATTTATATGATGAAGAAATAAAGAATACTTTAAATAGATTTTCACATGTTCCACTTGTAGAAATCTTAAAAGATAATAGATTAAGAATATTAACTTTTAATCATGAAAATGAAATTATCTTAGGTAATTACTTTGAAGATGGAAAGTCCACTGAAATGTTCTACAGTGAACTTTCAAAATATAGAAAAGACTTAAAAGATAACCCAAAGACTTTAAAAAGAGTTAATAAAAATATAAAGACTTACTAAGTAGGTCTTTTTTATTAGTTAACCAATTTTAGTTGACATATAAATTCTATAATGATATATTCAAATTGAATTTGAAGTGAAAGGAGTGAAAAGAATGAAGAAGTTTAAATCAAATTTATTTAGATTATGTATGGTGGATAAGAATATTTTAGAAAGAGTTGAAAGAACTTCTTTAGTCTTTTAACTCATAACTTAATAATAATAACTTATGCTACCAAATATGGTAGTTTTTTTATGGAGGTAAATAATGAAAAAAATAAAAGAATATAAACCTCTATTGGATTTTGTTAAAGATCAAAAAGTTACAATTATTATTGCAAGTATTTTTATTTTCTTAGTAGAACTTGCAAATTTATCAACGGGTTATTTAAATGGTAAAGCAGTTGAAGAAGTAACACATAATAATATAAAATTAGCTATTCTTTATTTAGGAATCTACTTTTTAGTTTGTATAGTATTTAATGTAATTATTTATTTAAATGCAAATTGTAAATTACAAGAAGTAGAAAGTAGATTAACAAGAAAACTAGGATTTGGAGCATATGTAAAAGCATTGGATTTACCAGCATATGCATATGAAAAAACTAGTAGTGGAGAAATAATCAATCGTATTAATGGAGATGCTAATACTTTAAGTTTTGCATTCTTACATATACTTGAACTTGTTTCTTCTATCATAGGTTCAATTATTATATTAGTATATATATTCTTTAATTCTATTATTATTGCAATAGAAATACTAATATTCTTAGTAATACTATATTTTATATTAAAACATTATAATCCGTTATTAATCGCAGTTCACAAAGAAAGAAAAGTACATCAAGATAAACATACAACTTTGATTAACGAATCTATCAGAGGAATACGTGAAGTTAAAACGTTAGGAATAAAAGGGGAACTTAAAAGTAATTCGTCTAAAATAAATAAAGACATCCTTGAAAAATCATTTAAAGAAGTTAAATTATATAAAGAATCTAAAATGATTATTTCGACTTTGAAATCAATCTTAGAAGTATCAGTATTTATAACTTGTGTAATTCTTTTATATTATCATAGGATTTCTTTAGCATTCTTTATTGCAATGACTTATTATGTTTATCGTTATATGAGATTAATTGAAAATATTAATTCATTCATGGAAACATTCCAAAAGACTTATGTTTCAATAAGTCGTGTTAATGAATTATTACAAAACAAGTTATATGAAGATGAACACTTTGGTAATAAAGAAATAAATAATCCAAAAGGTACCATTAAATTTGAACATGTAACATTTAATTATCCTAATGAATCTACAATCTTAGATGATTTTAACTTAGAGTTAAAACCAAATAAAAAGATTGCTATCGTAGGAAAAAGTGGTCAAGGTAAAAGTACAATCTTTAATCTTCTTACTAGAGTATTTGATCCAATCGAAGGTAAGATTACCTTAGATGATATAGATATTAAAGATTTAACTGAAGAAAACTTAAGAAAGAATATTTCTATTATTAGACAAGAACCATTTATCTTTAATAGAACAATTCTTAATAACTTTAAATTAATTGATGAAGACATTACTTTAAAAGAAGTTAGAAAATATTGTAAAGAAGCATATATAGATGATTATATAATGAGTCTACCAGATAAGTATGATACTATTCTTGGTGAAGGTGGAGTTAATCTTTCTGGTGGTCAAAAACAAAGACTATCTATTGCAAGAAGTTTATCTAAGAAATCTAAAGTATTATTATTTGATGAAGCTACAAGTGCACTAGATAATAATTCTCAAGAATATATTAAAATGACTATAGATAAACTTGTTAAAGATCATACAATTATAATTGTTGCACATAGATTATCTACAATCATAGATGCTGATATTATATATGTAATTGATAAAGGTAAAATAAGTGCTAAAGGCACACACAAAGAATTATTAAAAAATTCTATCACATACAAACAACTTTATGAAAATGAAAACACTTTAAATTCATAAGAGGCTAAATTTAGCCTCTTTTTTTATATTTCGAACTTATAAACAATAATATGAATTTAAAAGATTGAGTTATGCTCACGTCTTTATGTTATAATCAAATAAATGGGGGATAATCATGGATAAAAGTTACTATGAATTAAATCTAATAGACTTCTTTAAAGATGAATATGAAAGATTAAATCATTGTGAGGGCATCGGAGCATCAGGAATAATAACTAATAATCAAATAATTAATGTCTATAATGATCCTGAAATTGATCCGAAAAGTGGAATTGAGTACTTAGGTTTAGGTGCTCATAATGAGATTTTAGATAGACTAATTAAAGATATATATAATCCTAATAGTAATTTTTTACAAAATTATTATAATAATATAATTACTATTCATTATGAGAATGCACTATATACTAAAAGGATTGTTTACTTTATCCCAAATATAATAAGTGAATATGAATTTAATAATTTATCATTAATGAAAGATTATTATAAAGAAGTATTTAATGAGTATGAAATAAAAGTAGGTGCTTTTACATATGGCACTAATTCAAGAGAAAAACCAGAAGAAATTAAAGCAATCTCAAATTTTGATCCAATCATAGACTTTGCTAGTAAAAGGATAGATATGTCTTTATCTAATGATTCTAAAGAAAAAATATTAAAAATATAATTTATATATTGACCCTCCAGTTGACTGGAGGTTTATTATTTCTTCAGAAATGAGGAAATGTTATGAAAAAAAATAAAATTATTTGTACATCTTTGGAAGAAAAATACACGAAGGGAATTACTCCAATACTAAAGGATCTTGAGGAATCAAATGATAATCTATTAGTAATAGATAATAACTTAAATGTTTATAATACATTTAAGAAAAAATTAAAGAATAAATTTAATATTGTTACTTTAGGATTAACTAGTGATAATAATGAAACTAATATAGATTTATTAGAATTAGTATTTAATCTTTATAAGGAAGGTAAAACAAGTATTGCGTTTGAATTATTAAATGACTTTTCAAATGTAATATTTAAAGACGATGCTATTGATCCATTTTGGAATGAATCAGCTGCAAGTTTATTCATAGGTGCATCTTTATATTTATTTAAAACAAGTGATAAAGTAACATTTATGGATGTATATAATAAAGTTGATTACTTCTATGAAAGAGGCAAGGAAGATTTAAAAAAATATATTAATGAGAGTAATGATAATGAAGTAGCTATGTATTTAGATGGACTTATAAAAATGCCTTCAGAAACTAAAGGTGGAGTAGTAGCAACATTTAATCAAAAACTAAGAAATGTAGCTTTTAGAATGAAAAATGTTAATATTAATACTGATGCGAATGCATTCATAGTTTGTGATTACACTGCAAGCTTATCTAAGGAAGCAAGACTTATTTATACATTCCTTAAAAGAATGGCTAGTGTAAATAATAAACAATTAAATATAGTATTCCCTAGTATTGATACTTATGAGAATATGTATGACTTTAAAACTGAATTAAATAGTGGACCAACAACAAATGTTAGATACTTCTTAATAACTAGTTCACTAGATTATTTAAAGGAAAAATATTCAAATTTAATTGAAGCAGTATGTGATGTAGTAAAGGTCTAAATTTGCCGAAAATCGATAAAAGTGCTACAATTATTAACGAGGAAGTGAGAATATGTATTATAAGATCGGAGACTTCTCAAGACTTACAAACATATCAATTAGAACATTAAGATACTATGATGAAATAGGAATTCTTAAACCAGAATATGTGGATCCATATTCAGGATATAGATATTATACTGATAAGAACTTAGATGAAGTTAAAAGTATTATATTCTTAAAGAATTTATCATTCTCTTTAGAAGAAATTGCTCAATGCAAGGATTCTATTACAAGTGATATCTTAGAAGTTAAAAAGAATCAACTTATAGAAAAAAGAAACGAAATTGATGAACAAATTGCTATGATTGATAGCTTAAATAATGAAATTATTAGACCTTACAATAATAAAAATGATGAAAAGGTACTTTCATTAAAAAAATCAGCTTAAGACTTTTAATTAATTAAAAATTATGTTAATATTTATTTACATCTTATAAAGAGTGATGGAGGGACTAGCCCTATGAAGTCACACCAACCTATTCAGTTAGGTGGTAATGCTAGATCGATAAGATAACTTAAATACTCAAGGTTATCTTGAGTATTTTTTTATCCTTTATAAGATGAATAATTAACTTTTTTATAAAGGAGGAAAATAAAATGATAGAAAAAGTTAACCCAATGCACCCAGATAAGGTGGCAGATAGAATTGCGGGAGCAATCGTAGATTTAGCTTATACTAAATCAAAAAATCCTAAGATCGCAGTAGAGCTTCTACTAGGACATGGTAATATTCATATTATTATGGAAACAAGCGAAGAATTTGAAAAAAGTGAAATAGATTCTATTGTTAAAAGAATCGGTGGTAATCTTAAACTTGATTTACAAGTTGTTAAACAAGATACTCATTTAAGTGATAATCAAGTTGGAAGTATTCGTTGTGGAGATAACGGAATATTTAAAGGGGTTCCACTTACACATGAAGAAAAAAGATTATCTAAGATAGCAAGAGAAATATATTTTAAATATCCAAGTGATGGTAAATATGTTTTAGATGCTAAAAAATTAATTATTTGCCAAAGTAATGCATCTACTGAAGACTTAAGAAAAGTATTTAAAAGAAGAGACACAATTATAAATCCACTTGGTGAATGGACTGGTGGTTCATCTGTTGATAGTGGGGCAGTTAATAGAAAGTTGGGATCAGACTTAGGACACTCAGTTACTGGTGGTGGAATCCATGGTAAGGATCTTTCAAAAGCAGATGTATCAATTAATATTTATGCATTTTTAAAAGCTCAAAAGACTGGTAAAGAAGTTAACATAAGTTGTGCAATCGGAGATGAATACGTAGATGGAAAACCATATTCAGAAATAGTTAAGATAGCACAAAAGTATATAAAAAAATTAGGAGGTTTTGAAAAACTTGCCGAATGGGGATTATTCTAATGAATAATTCTTTTTTCTTTTTGTTATGTTATAATACTTCTAGGGTATGATGTTTATGAAAAAAGTATGGAATGTTTTAAAAGTTGTTTTATATATTTTAATATTTCCTTTCTTAGTATTCTTTGCAATTATCAAAGGTTTTACCGAAGATAATTTAAAAGAAAGTAAAAGATATAGAAACTCTGATGATAAATTATTTGGTTTAACTAAATATGAAAAAGAAGAAATAAAAAAGGGTAGATACAAAGCATCACAATTTAGTGAAAAGTCTGAAGGGGACTATCTAGACAGTGATGACTATTATGGAGATGAATAAGTATGAGTAAGTTATTAGAGATTAAACATTTAAAAAAGTATTATGGTAAAACATGTGGAATTGAAGATGTAACTCTTTCAATTAATGAAGGAGAAATATATGGATTCATTGGACCTAATGGTGCAGGTAAATCTACTACGATTAGAACTATCATTGGATTAATTAAAAAGAATGATGGTAAGATTTTTTACAACGGTAAAGAATTAGATATGAGTGATATAAAAGTAAAAGAATCTATTGGTTATCTTCCAAGTGAAGTTAATTTATATAAAGAATATACAGTTAAAGAAATGTTAGATTATCATGAAACATTTTATAAAAAGAATATAAATAAAAGAAGAAAAGAATTAGTTAAACTTCTAAAGTTAGATGAATTAAAAAGAATTGAAGATTTATCTTTAGGTAATCTTAAAAAGGTTGGAATAGTTCTAGCTTTAATGCATGAACCTAAGTTCTTAATTCTTGATGAGCCTACCTCAGGATTAGACCCTATAATGCAATCAGTATTACATGATATTTTAATAGAAGAAAAGAATAAAGGAACAACAATTCTTTATTCATCACATGTATTAAGTGAAGTATCTAATCTATGTGATACAATTGGATTTATTAAAAATGGAGTAATTATTAAAGAAGATAGTTTAGTTAATATTAAAAATAATAGTTATACATATCTAACTATTACATCAGCTGAAGTTGATAAAATAAAAAAAGATTTAGGATTAAAAGTAAAAGAAGAAAATGATAATACAATTATATTTATAAATAATATAGATGCAAATACAATAATAAAGAAATTATCAAAATATAATATAGAAAGATTATTAATTGAAGAAGTATCCTTAGAAGATTTATTTTCTTCATTCTATAAGTAGGAGGACACCATGATAAAGAAAGAATTTAAAAATAATTTAAAATCATTTATTATTTGGTCTTCAGTACTTATTGTTATGTTTGTATTAGTATTTGCTATTTATCCATTTATTCTTACTGATGAAACAGTAGAATCTCTAGATGAAATGATGAAAGTATTTCCACCTGAATTATTAAAAACATTTAATATGGATATTACATCTATTAATACTGCATACGGGTGGCTTAAATCCGAAGGATTCATGTTTATACTATTAATCACAGGTATTTATTCATCATTCTTGGGAATTAATATTTTGCTTAAAGAAGAAAGTGATAAAACTATTGAGTATTTAAGCTTCTTACCAATTAAAAGATGTAGTATTTTAACTAAAAAGATAATAGTTAGTTTAACTTATATTCTTGGAATAGCATTATTAATCGGAGTAGTTAACTTTATTGCTTTAACTATTTCTGGAGATTTTAATAGAAAAGAATATTTATTATTAATTATTTCTCCGATATTTCCATCAATAGTATTATTCAGTTTAAACTTACTTATTTCAACATTCTTAAAGTCAGGCAAAAAGAGTATAGGAATATCTCTTGGAATAGTATTTATTTCATATCTTTTAAGTATGTTAAGTGAAGTATCAGAAAAAGTTGAAGGACTTAAATACTTAAGTGTTTATACACTTGCAGATGTAAGACATATTATTGAGTTTACTTCAATAAGTATTCCGTGTATAGTAATTAGTATAATACTTTCAATAGTATTTATAACATTCTCTTATATAAGATATAACAAGAAGGAATTAGTTTAAAACTTTTTCCTTTTTTATGTTAGAATAATTATAAATAAGGAGTGAGTTTATATGGAAAATCAAATTAAAGAGAAAAATCATGAAAAAGAACTGTTATCTTATGATTCATATTCTATAAAACATGTTCATTATAATGGTATTCCAATCGTAGAGTTTACTTTTATTAATGTTAGAGATAATTCAAGAGTAAAATTAATTCAAGGATTTGAAACAGTTACTTTAGAAGATGGTACACATATTTATGAGGATATCAGGGAAGCTCTTAATGACTTTGATATTCTATGGAAAATTGAAACTAATGAGCGTGGTGCTGAAATTTTAAAACCACCAGTAGACCATTATTATTTTGTAGAAAGTGAATATAAAAGACTTGTTAAAGAAGGAGTAAATGATTCTGAAATAAATGAAGCGATGATGAATTCATTTAAGGTAGATAAATATATTAAAGTGTTAAAACCATAAGAACTATTTTTAGTTATTTTTTTATTATTTTATGTTATAGTAGTAAACAATTAAGGAGAATAATTATGTCTACTTATAGTTATGATATTCAAAAAGCTATTAAACTTGTTGAAGGATATTGTGCTGATAATAAATTTGATAGAATATATCCATTTACTACTGAAAATATAAGTGGATATATTGATTACTTTGATTTAAAAGATAAAAGCCTTTTAACTGTTGGTTCTTCATCAGATCAAGCAATAAATGCAATATATAGAGATGTTAAAGAAGTAACAGTTATTGATAGAAATTCTTTTGTAAAATATTATTTCTTTCTGAAACTTGCAGCACTAAATACTTTATCAAGAAGTGATTTTTTCGACTTCTTTAAATACTATGATCATCCAAAAGTATTTAAACACAATGAGAATGTGTTTAATAAAGAAGTATTTAATAAAATAAAAGTTGAATTAAGAAAGTTAGATTATATATCTTATCTTTTCTGGGATGAACTATTTTCTTCATACTCATCAAAAGCCATAAAAACTCATTTATTTGATGCTGAAGAAGAAAGAACTGATGTATTAACATATTTAAATCTTTATTTAAGAGATGATGATTCATATAAAGAAACTAGAGAAAAACTTTATAATAATATTCCAAATTTTGTTAATGATAATATAATGTATTCTACTCATAATAAGACTTATGATAATATATGGCTTTCAAATATAGCATTATATTATGGAGAATATGAAGATTATCTTCATATGACCAGTGAAATGTTTAAAAGACTAAATGAAGGTGGATTACTACAAATGACTTATCTTTATGGAGTAATAGAAAATTATATTCCAGATAAAGATGATCACAATATTTATCATATTAAAGATATGTTAAAGTTACTTAAAGATTATAATCCTGAAGTTTTAAGTTTTATAGGTGATTATGGAATCAAAGGTATAATCTCAGGGTATTATGATAAATTATATAGTTGTGACTATGATTCAATAATAGTGTGTAAAAAGCTTAAGAAATAATTCTTAAGTTTTTTTATTTAATAAAAAGTAATATAATAAATTTAGGGTGATAAAAATGAAAGAAACACTAGAATTTCTAAAATCAGCTGGAGTATATTATTTAACTACAATCGATGGAGATAAACCAAGAGTAAGACCATTTGGTACTGCTGAAATATTTGAAGATAAACTATATATTCAAACTGGTAAATCAAAAGATGTATTTAAACAAATAGAAAGTAATCCAAATGTTGAGATATGTGCATTCAAAGATGGTAAATGGATTAGAGTATCTGGTAACTTAATATTAGATGATAGAAGAGAAGCTAAAAAGGATATGTTAGATAAGAATCCAAGCCTAAGAGAAATGTATAGTGAAACTGATGATAATACTGCAGTATTATACTTTGAACATGCTACTGCAACTATCTCATCATTTACTGAATCCCCAGTTACTTTTGACTTTTAAAAAGAAGGTAGAAATACCTTCTTTTTATGTTATAATTTTGAAGGGTGGTAAGAATGGATATAAAAAGACAAGCAAAAGAGTATGCAATCGAAGCACACTCGGGACAAAGAAGAAAAAGTGATTTAGATAAACCAATGGTAATACATCCAATTAATGTTGCAGATATATTATCATCATATGGATTTGATGATAATGTTATTGCAGCAGGATATCTTCATGATGTAGTTGAAGATACAGAACATACTTTAGATGATATTAGAGATACTTTTGGTGATGATATTGCATCTTTAGTCGAAGGAGCATCAGAACCTGATAAAAGTCTTTCATGGGAAGAAAGAAAACAACATACAATAGATACAATTAAAACTTTAGACTTTAGACATAAAACTATTTTAACAGCAGATAAAATAAGTAATCTTGAAGACTTAAGAATTATTTTTGAACTTAAAGGTGAATATGACTTCAGTGCTTTTAAAAGAGGATTTGATTCTCAAAAATGGTATTATGAAGAAGTATATAAAAGTTTAACTTTAAACGAAGAAGAACATCCTATGTTTGAAAGACTAAAAGAACTTATCGATTATATATTCGAAAGAAAAAATAATGATGAATTCTTACTTAATAATATATTTAATGATTCACTAGATGAATATAAAACATTAAAAAGATTACATTTTAAAAAGTTAGAAATATCTAAATTAAGAACCTTTATTAATAATGATCCATATGTAATTGAATTTACAGGAACACCACGAACTGGAAAAACTACATTATTAAATAATTTAAGTGACTTCTTTAAGAAGGGGGACTTTAATGTAGATGTAGTAAGTGAATTTACTACTTCAGATATTTATAAGAAAACTATAAAACCAACATTAAAAACTGAATATAAAAAAGCAGTCATGGAACTTATTCCAGAAAATATAAATATTAATCTTAATAAAGCTATTGAAAGTAATCCAGATATTATTATCGTAGATAGATGTTTATTTGATAGACTTATATGGGTAGATAGATTATTTAGTAAAGGTAAAGTAACTGAAGAAGAATATAAAGAATATATGAATAAATATTTACCATTAATAAAGGATAATATTGATATAGTAATAGATACATATACAGATCCAATCACTGCTTTAAAAAGAGACTATCTAAATAATTTATCTTTAGAAAAAAGATCATTTTTAAATGAAGATAATGTAAGTGAATATAATAATGCTCTTAAGAATATTGAAGTACTTGGTGAAAAAGAGAGTATTAATCTTAAAAAGTATGATACTACTAATATTACTCAAAGAGAGTTATCTTTAAGAGTTTGTGAAGATATCTTGGATGATATGAAAGTAAAACTTTTAAAGAAAGTAAATGATAATAAAGAGTTAATTAATAAAAGATAATAGACTTATTTATTAACTAATATTTATATGTTATATTTAA
This sequence comes from uncultured Caryophanales bacterium, assembly GCA_946410555.1. Taxonomy (GTDB): domain Bacteria; phylum Bacillota_I; class Bacilli_A; order RF39; family UBA660; genus UBA6985. The sequence continues at coordinate 19,892 of CAMKAT010000011.1, forward strand.
AAAAGTTAAGGAGGAAAAAATGATAAAAGTAGAAAATGTTACTAAAACATTTGAAAAACTTGATGAACACAAGAAAAGGTTCAAATTCAACGCTGATAATGACATCTCATTCGAAGTTCATGAAGGTGAAATTGTTGGTTTACTTGGTCCTAATGGTGCTGGTAAAACTACACTTTTAAGAATCATCGCAGGAATAATGAAACCAACCGAAGGTACTGTTTCTATTGATGATATGACTTATGATAAAAATGATTTAGATATAAAGAAGAATATGTCATTCTTATCAGGTAATACTAAATTATATAAAGAGTTATCTCCATATGAATTAATGGAAATGTGTGGTGAATTCTACAATGTAGATAAGAAAACTTTATATAAAAGAATTGATGAAATAATAAAAAGATTTGATATGAAGAAATTTAAGAATCAAAGAATTGATACTTTATCTACAGGTCAAACTCAAAGGGTAGGAATAGCTAGATGTTTAGTACATAATCCTAAATATTATGTATTTGATGAAGCTACATCTGGATTAGATATTATTTCTTCAAAAGTTATCTTAGACTTTATTAAAGAAGAAAAGAAAAATGGTAAAGGTGTTATTTACTCAACTCATTATATGGAAGAAGCAGAAAACATTTGCGATAGAGTAATACTTGTAAATAAAGGCGAAATAATTGCAACAGGAACACCTGATGATATCTTAAAGAAAACTAAAACAAGTAATCTAAGAGATGCATTCTTTGCCTTAATCGGAGGTGAGAAGAATGAATAAAGTACTTATTACATGTAAAAAAGAATTAAGAGCAATATTCAGAGATAAGAAGTTTGTAAGTATTATTTTCTTATTACCATTAATTATTCCATTTTTTATAATTGGTATGGGATTCCTTTATGAAAATATGGATTCTACTGATGGATATAAAATTGGTGTTAACTATATATTAAGTGATGCTGAAAAAGAAATATTTAAAACAATCTCAGAAAATACTGAATTTGTAGAAAAAAATAATGATGAATTAAAGAATCTTTATGATGAAGGAGAAATTGATGCATATATCTTAAGAGATGAATCATACGAATTATATGTAGATACATCATCAACTAAAGGTATGACTATCTCAGGTTTAATCGGAGGATACTTTGATGCATTAAATAAAGAATATGCAAAAGGATTCCTAACTGAAAAAGGATATGATCCAGAAAAAGTTCTTAATGTTATTCAATATGAATTAAAAGATCAAGCTAAGGAAGGAACTTCATTCTTTACTAATTTCTTAATATCATTTGCACTTGTATATTTAGTAATGATTATTACAGTAACAGCAATGAATACTTCAACAGATATTATCGCTGGTGAAAAAGAAAGAGGAACATTTGAAACATTACTTACATTCCCAATTACTTCAAATGAAATAATCGGTGGTAAATTAATGGCAATCGTAGTTTCTTGTATTATTTCTTCATTCATAGGAATATCTACTTCAATACCAGCATTTGCAATTGTTAAAAATAATACTGAAATGTTTAAAACAATGCATCTAAATACTAGTGTTGTTAATATCTTACTTGCTTTAGTAGTAGTTGTATTAGTATCTTGCATGGTAGGTGTTATAAGCATCTTCTTATGTGGTAAAGCTAAAACATTTAAAGAAGCACAAAGTAAAGTTTCAGCACTTTCATTCATTTCAATGGTACCTATGTTTACTTCTATTATGGAAGTTTCATCTAGTGTTCTATACATGATTCCAATAGCAAACGCAGGTGTCATTCTTAATGATTTATTCATAGGTGAAATAAATATGAATAATATGTTATTATTTGCTATTTCATCTATCGTAGTAACAGTAGTAGTTACAATATATGTAAGTCGTCAATATAAAGATGAAAAAGCATTATTCTAGGAAGTAGTATTACTTCCTTTCTTTATGTTATAATTTTTATGGTGAATATCATGAATAAGGAAATTTTAAGAACAATTAAATTTACATTATTTTCAATTTCAGCAGGAGTAATAGAGCTATCTACATTTGCACTTCTATATCACTTGCTTAAACTTCCATATTGGCCATGCTATTTGGTAGGTTTATCATTTTCAGTAATATGGAATTTTACTTTAAATAGAGAATATACTTTTAAGAGTGCTAATAATATACCTAAAGCAATGACTCAAGTGTTTTTCTTTTATTTAGTGTTTATTCCAGTTAGTACAATCTTAGGAAACTTTCTAGAAGGTAATAACTGGAATGGAGATTTAGTTACTATACTTTTAATGGTAATTAATTTTGTTACAGAATACCTTTATGATAGATTCTATGTATTTAGAGATTCTATAGATACTAAAAAATAAGCTTATGTTATTTACATAAGTTTTTATTTGTTTAATAATTATATTAGGAGAGTATTTATGAGCAAAAAGATTTCAGAAAATAAAAACTTTAAGGAAGCAATGAGAACTGTAGTTTTTTGTTTTGTTATGGTTGTACTTATCTTTGGAGTGGCTGCGATTACAAAGTTAAAAGAATCAAGTAGCGACACTTCAAGTGATACAATTATTACTACAGCTACAACTTCATTCATAGATAATATTATTCCTACGACTAAAACTAAAACTGATATCTTAGAGGAAATAAATAAGATATTTACTTTATATAATCCTCCAGAAGAAGAGATAATAACTAAGTATACTTTTAATAGATATATGAAAGATTTTTCTTATGAATATAATGACCTAACAAGAGCATACTCATATGATAATTTATATATTATTAAGTATGATGATTTAAGTGGAATAATAAAGTTATTTATATTTAATAAGAAAGAATATACTCATATTAAAACACTTAAAACAGTTAAACCAATCTCTGAAAATTATACAAATGTATTTATTATTGAGAGTGATAGATTATTTTTCCTAAATATAGATACATCTAGAGATGATGATAACTGCTTAGTATTTAAGAAGGGTACTATAGATTACTTCGATATCCTAGATCATGAAGTAACTACTTATAAAGAAATTGAATTTAATGATTCTCAAAAAATAACATGTTAATTAATACATTAACATGTTTTTCTTTTCTTAAAGAAAACATGCTATAATTACTCAAAGAAAGGTGATTATATGAATATAAGTATTATTAAAAATGAACTTATCGAACAAAGAAATTCTAAAGATAAAGGTAATATTTATCATTTTACTCAAGTTATTTTTGCTTATAATTCAAATAAAATCGAAGGTAGTAAATTAAGTGAAGAAGCTACTAAAGAAATATTTGAAATGGATTCATATACAACTAAGAACGATGATGAGATAGAAACAAAAAATCATTTTAAATTGTTTGATTATATGATTGATAACATTGATGAAGAATTAACTAAAGAAATGATAATTAAAATGAATGTTTTATTAAAGAATGATACAAGTGATTCTTTAGATCCTAAATATAATGTTGGGGGATTTAAAACAACTCCAAATATCATAGGACTTGTAAATGTAATTGATACTTCTTCACCTGAGGATGTAGAAAAAGACTTAAATAATTTATTGGATTGGTATAAAAGTTTAAAAATAATTACACTTGAGGATATAATTGAATTTCATGTGAGATTTGAAACTATCCATCCTTTTAGTGATGGTAATGGTCGTGTAGGAAGAATGATCATGTTTAAAGAGTGTTTAAAAAATAATATAATGCCATTTATTATTCTTGATTATCATAAAGATTTTTATATGAGAGGCTTAAAAGAATACAAGAAAGACCCATTATTTTTAATAGATACCATTAAAACTGAACAAGATATTTTTGAAAAAGTGTGTGAAGATTTATTAGAATTTGATTTATAGAATAAAACCATTAGAAAACTAATGGTTTTTATTATTTTTATGATAAAATATATATTGTGATTAAAATGGAATATATAAAAGGAAAATATAAATCATCTATTTTTGAGAGTTCATCAAGTGGTTATACAGTTGGTCTTTTTAGAGTGTCTGAAGTAAGTAGTAATCTTAAAGATTCTATCGCAGTTCCATCTACGATTTCATTCACAGGATACTTCACAGGATTAAATAGTGATGATAACTATATATTCCATGGAGACTATATAAAACATGAAAGATATGGTTATCAGTTTAAAGTAGAGTCATACGAAAGAATAGAACCAACTGGGGAAGACCAAGTAATAGACTTCTTAACATCATCTTTTGTTAAAGGATGTGGAAAGAAAACTGCAGAAAAGATAGTCAAAGGACTTGGAGAAAAAGCACTTGATTTAATCAAAGAAGATAAGAATAATTTAATAAAACTTGGTATTAGTGAAAAGACATCAACTACGATATATAATTCATTAATTGATTACTATGGTCAAGATGAACTTATTATGTATCTTAAAGGTTTAGGATTCTCAGTTAAAGAAGTAACTAAACTAATATCTACTTACGGTAAAAAAATCAAAGATGTACTTACAAATGACTTATATAGTTTGGTAGATATAATTGATTTTAAAAAGTTAGATGAAGTATATTTCCATCTATTCGAAGATAATAATGATATGAGAATCTTAGGATGTTTCATAGAAACTTTAAAAAGATTATCGTTTGAAAATGGAGATACTTATTCAACTAAAGATGAAATATATGATTATATGTTAAATGTATTTAACATTGATCTTTATGATAGATTTGATTTCTATGAAAGAATACTTAAAAATAATTATAAGATTAAAGTAAAAGATGATAGATACTATTTGTTTGAGATGTATAATGATGAAAAATATATCGCAGATAATTTATATCGAAGAGCAAACTTTGATAAAGAGTTAATTAAAAATATAGATAATAAAATACTATTAATAGAAAATGATTATTCTATTAAATATAATGATGAACAAAAAAATGCAATCAAAGAAGCTCTTGAAAACCAAGTGACAATAATTACTGGTGGACCTGGGACAGGTAAGACTACTATTATTAATGGTATTTTAAAACTATATCAAAGTATTAATGGTGTACCTAATCATAAATTAAATGATCATATTCAACTTCTTGCTCCAACTGGTAGAGCATCTAAAAGAATGAGTGAAACTACATGGTTCCCAGCATCTACAATTCACAGATACTTAAAGTGGAATAGGGATACTGGTGATTTCCAAGTTAATGAATATAATAAAACTAAACATGATTTAATAATCATTGATGAATTATCTATGATAGATACTAATCTATTTGCATCTCTTTTAAGAGGAATAAATGATTACTCAAAACTAGTTTTAGTAGGAGACTCAAATCAACTTCCTTCCGTAGGGGCAGGTAATATCCTTAAAGATTTAATAGATAGTGATTCAATTCCTCACATTGATTTAAAAAACATCTATAGACAAAGTAGTAATTCATTTATACCAACACTTGCAAGTGAAATAAAAAATCAATATATTGAATCAGACTTAAGTCTAAAAAGAGATGATTATAACTTCTTATCATGTGATAGATCTCAAATAAAGAATATGATTAAGAGTATTATGAATACTGCTAAATCTAAAGGATTAGATGAAACTGATATGCAAGTACTTATTCCTATGTATAAAGGAGAAAATGGTATAGATAATATTAATATATTATTACAAGATATCTTTAATCCTGAATCTTCTTCTAAAAAAGAAATTACTATAGGTACAACCGTATTTAGAGAAAAAGATAAGATTATTAATTTAGTTAATAATGTAGAAAATAATATATTTAATGGTGATATTGGTTATATCACTAAAATAAATCCTAAAAAAAGTGATGAAATCATGGAAGTAGACTTCTATGGAAATAAAGTTACTTTTAAGAGGGAAGAGTTAAGTTCTAATATAATTAAACATGCTTATGCTATGTCTATACACAAATCTCAAGGTAGTGAGTTTAATCATGTAATTATGTTAGTATCTAGAGAATATTCAAGAATGCTTTATAACAAACTTATTTATACAGGTGTATCTAGAGCAAAGAAGAGTTTACTACTTATCGGAGATGAAATGGCTTTTGTAGCAGGTGTTAATAATTCATACTCAGAAACTAGAAAGACTTCACTAAAAGATTTATTATTAGAACATATAAAATAAAAGCAAGTTCATTCATTTGAACTTGCTTATTTTAATTCTCTATAAATTCTTTTATTAAAGTTATGTGATTCTTGATCATACTCAAATAGAGTATCAGTGCTAATCATAAAGAATTTATCTACCAAAACATTTAAGGTGTTATCTGTAGGATCATCCCAAGTAACATCTATATGATAATATTCGTTATCAATTTTTATTACATTCCATACATGAGTTTCACTTGCTACTTTGAAGTTTTCAATATTTAACTTATCAAGTAGTAATGCATAAGTATCAGCATATCCTGAACATATAGCTAGTTTATTTTTAAATAATCCATAAGCTGTATTTGATGGTAGATTACCTTTACCATAAACAGCAAGTTCTTCTTCATAAGTAGAATCATATTCACTATATTGTGTTAAATAATCATGTAATGCTTTTAACTTTTCAGTTGTAGTCATTTCTTCAGTAATAGTAGTAGCTATTATTTCATTTAAGAATACTTCTAGTTCTCTGATCATATCATCATCGTAAAGATAACTGAAATCAATATTAACTTTACCAGAAGTATCATAATAAATAGATATATTAGAATAATTATTAAATGGATTAACAAGATTTCCTAAGATAGTTAATTCTTCGCTATTATTTTTACTAGTAATTGTACTTACATCATTAATACATTCTTTATATTCCATAGGACAATAGAAGGTAACGCTTGAATATCTTTTATCTAGGGAAGTATAAATGATATTTAATATATCTTTATATTCATGTGGAGTTAAATCATTAGTAATAGAAACATATTCAAAACTTTGATTCTTAGAATACATACTATTAGTTTCTGTATATTCAGGTTGTCTAATAGAATTAATCACATAATAAATCCCACTTAATATTTCTTCTTGAAATACATATATAAGTACCGTTATTAGAACACTCAGTAGGATAGCAATTAACTTTTTCATAGTATCACCAACTTAACTATAACAAATAAAACAAAATAAAAAAAGAAATGTTTACTACTTAGACATTTCTTTAACTTTTTTATTTAATCTTGATTTTTCTCTAGCACAAGTATTTTTCTTAACAATACCTTTTGAACAAGCTTTATCAATATCAGGAACAAATTTCTTTAATTCAGCTTGAGCAAGATCTTTGTCGCCTTTAACAACTGCAGCTTCAATTCTTTTTATATCGTTTTTGATTTTAGATCTGATAGCATGATTAGCAACAGCTCTCTTAGCATCAGTCTTAATAGATTTTTTAGCGCTTTTAATATTAGCCATTAGTCCGATTCGCTCCTTCCTTAAATACATATAAGATTTTACCAAATAAAAGTCTAAAAATCAAATAATTTTTATTAATTTATTAAAATACTTAGATTTTATAGTTTAAATAGTACTAATATGGTAAAATTATATTGATTCGGAGGAAGATTATGTTAGAAAAAATAGTTCCTGATAAGTACTTTAAAAGTATATATAATATTAAATATAAATTACTAAAAGAAGCAGGTATTAAATGTTTAATTTTTAATATAAATAATACTTTAGTAGCAGATTCAATAAAGAAACCTACGAATAAAGTAAAAGATCTTTTTGAAGATTTAAAAAATATGGGATTTAGAATACTTCTAGTAAGTAATGAATCAAAAAGAAAAGTAACACCATTCAAAGAACTTTTATGTGTAGATTCAGCTTACTTATCTATGAAACCATTAAAATTTAAATATAAAAAGATACTAAAACTATATAATTTAGAATCTCATGAAGTAGCATGCATAGGATCATCAATTATATTTGATATCTTAGGTGCTAATAGAATGGATTTTACTTCAATATATGTTAATCCAATTAGTGAAGATACTAATGCATTATCTAAATTAAGTAGAAAATTTGAAAATCATTTTATAAAGAAATTAACTAAAAAAGGATTATTTAGAAAGGGAAGATATTATGAGTAGAATATGTTATGGCTGTGGTGCTACATTACAATCTGAAAATAAAGAAGAAGTAGGATATATTCCTGCTCATAAGAGTGATTCCTCTTATTGTATGCGTTGCTTTAGAATGATGCATTATGGAGAATCTAATAAAGGTTATGAACCTAAAACTAGAGATCAAATAATCAAAAGAGTTAATGGAGATAAAAGGTTCGTTATCTTCTTAGTTGATTTCTTAAATATTAATACTGAAGTAATTAATATATATAATTCAATTAAAAGAGATAAACTATTAGTTATTAATAAGTGTGAACTTATACCTGATGAAGTTTATAAAAGAAAACTTATTGATTATGTTAGGGAAGAATATAATGTTGATGGTGATATAAAGATTAAGGGCGGTACTAAGAACCATGGAGTTAATAGTATATACAGATACTTAAGAGAAAGAGGCATCGAAGAAACTTATATCTTAGGTTTATCTAACTCAGGTAAATCAACATTTATTAATGATTTAATTAAAGTAAATAAATCTAAAGTAAAACCTATTAATACTAATTCAAAAGCTAACACTACATTAGATTTTATTAAAGTTAAAATTAATGAAGATCTTACTATCATAGATTCACCAGGATTTGTATTAGAAAATAATGCAGATAGTGATGCTTATGATCAATATATAAAAGCTTTAACTTTTAATATGAAAGCTGGAGAAACTATTTCACTAATAAATGGTAAATACTATTTTATGTTCTCAGAAGATACTCCGATTAATATATTTATTAATGGTAAAGGAAAACATAAAAAGTATTATAAAGAAATAGAATTAAAGAATAATCTAAATCTAGAAAGAGATAATATGGATATTATGATTCTAGGAGTAGGTTTCTTAAGAGTTAAGAATAAAGGGATTGTTAAAACAAATGTTGATACTAAATATATAGAAATTAGAAATTCAATGTTTGGTGGTCCTCATGAGTAAAATACATGTAATGAGTGAATCTCTTGCTAATAAAATTGCAGCAGGAGAAGTAATAGAAAGAATAGCAAGTGTAGTAAAAGAACTTGTAGAAAATTCAATAGATGCAAATTCTAAAGTAATCTCAGTTGATTTGGTAGACTGTGGTTTAAAAGAAATAAAAGTTACTGATGATGGTAATGGTATGGATAAAGAAGATGCATTATTATCTTTCCAAAGACATGCAACTTCTAAGATTAAAAAAGAAGATGATTTATTCTTTATTCAAACTTTAGGATTCCGTGGTGAAGCATTAGCTTCCATTGCATCAGTTTCCAAAGTAGATTTAAAAACTAGCCAAGGTAGCGTTGGTACTCACATAGTAATCGAAGGTGGAAAGTTAATTACAAACGAAGAAAGTGATGCCAAGAAAGGTACAACAATGAGTGTTAAAGACCTTTTCTTTAATACTCCAGCTAGACTTAAATATTTAAAAAGCAATACTACAGAACTTTCTGGAGTTACATCTTTCATAGAAAGACTATCATTATCACATCCTGAGATTAGTTTTACTTTAACTAATAATGACAAGAAAATAGTATTTACTAGTGGTTCAAATGATTTACTTAAAACTATTCATGAATTATTTGGATATACTGTTTCATCTAATATGATTGAAGTAAATGTTTCAAGTGATGATTATGATATCAGAGGATATATTTGTAAACCAGTAGTACTTAAAAGTAATAGAAATTATATGTTAACTTTTGTTAACGATAGAATGGTTAAAAATATAGATATTAATTCAGCAATTAATGATGGATATAGAGATTTTAAACCAGATATTAAATATCCAGTAGTTGTATTAAAAATAGATACTGATCCTACACTTGTTGATGTTAATATTCATCCGTCAAAAGCAGATATTAAAATATCTAAGATTGAAGAATTAAAGAAATTAATTCAAGATATGATTAATACTTCTTTAAGAAAAACATTATTAATTAACGATATGAAAGTTAACACTAATGTATCAGCTCCATCAATCATAGAAACAAGTAAGAATTGTTTAATGAAAACTCAAGATGAACTTATAAAATCTGAAGAACAACTTACATTTGATTACACTAAGATGACTGTTGATGAAGAATCAGCACATGGATTTAGTGAAGTACAGATTCAAGTTGAAAGTCAAAGTGAAGATAAAAAGATTAATGAAGATATTAAAAAGTTGGAACTTCATCCAGTTGGAATTATAATGCAAACTTTCATCGTAGCTGAAAATGAAGATGGCTTATATTTAATTGATCAACATGCAGCCCATGAAAGAATTAATTATGAAAAAGTACAAAAACAAATGAAGGATAGTGCTTCATATAAGATGAAGATGTTAGTTCCTTTAACATTAGAGTTTTCACCATCTGATTACCTAAAAGTGGAAGAACACAAGAACGCTTTAGAGGATTTAGGAATAGAATATGAAAACTTTGGTGTAAACACTATCATAGTTAAAACTCATCCAACTTGGTTAAGGGAAGGCATGGAAGAGGTTCTAATAAAACAAATCTTTGATATGTTAATTGAAGATGCTGTTAAGTTTGATAAAATGAAATTCTTAAAGCGTGTTGCCCAAACAACTGCTTGTAAAATGAGTATTAGAGCTCATGAAGTTATTTCTTTAGATCAAGCAAGAGAACTATTAAAACAACTATTTGAGTGTGAAAACCCATATAATTGTGCTCATGGTAGACCTACGATTATACATTATTCGGAGTATGAACTTGACAGAATGTTTAGAAGAATTATGAATTAGACTATTATAAATAGTCTTTTTTTATTATAATTAAACTAGGTGTTTAGTATGAGTGATAAAAAAGGTTTTACGTTAGTTGAGTTACTAGCAGTAATAGTAATTTTAGCAATTATAATGATAATTGCAATTCAAGCGGTCTTATCCACTATGGAACAAGCAAGGAGAGAAACATTTAAGGAATTTATTGATAAGGTAGCAATTACTACCCAAAAGAAGTATGCTTCTCAAGAAATAATGGGAGAAAATGTCGGTGGTAATATAGTTTATGATATTACTAAAGACTTAAATATGTCATCTACTGGAGATTTTAAAGGATATTCATTAATAACAACTGAAAAAGATATCTACATAACTCTTTATAGTAGGGATTTCGCAGTCACAGGACTTAAATATGGAAACATAAATGATTCAAATATATTGAATGTGGATGCAACACCAAGTGAAGATTTAACTATAGATTATTTGGTTAAAAGTACGGGTGATCCAAAGTATTCATACTATGATAATGGTGTCTTAAGATCAGGTGAAGTAACTCTAACTAAAGCTATTTTAAAATCAGGTGTACATATTAATAGCCAAATGAAAAAACTTGCGGGTAACCCATCTGCAGCTTCAGATACTACTGATACAACTATTAAACACTTTGTTTATACAAGAGATTTGAGTAAAGCTCCTGATACTAAAGTTAATGTTGCAACAGACAATAGTGAAGAACCTGTTTATATTTGGTGGGATGAAGGTACAAAAACTATTTATATGGGATGTAAAAATAATCAAGTATATTTAAGCAAATCGGCTGGTTTTCAATTTAATAAATTAAAGGCAGTGGAAGATATCGATGTTAGTCATTTTATATCTGATGAAGCAGAATCTTTCTATAGATATTTTGGGGAATGTGAATCACTTCAAAGCATAGATGTAACTCATTTTAAAACTTCAAAGTCAACAAACTTCAGAGCAATGTTCCAACACTTATATAAAGTAACAAGCTTGGATGTAAGTAACTTTGATACATCTAATGCAACAGATATGGGGTATATGTTTACTGCAGTACCTGTTACTACATTGAATTTATCAAAGTTTAATACTTCTAAAGTAACAGATATGGAACATATGTTATCTTATACTAAAGTAAAAGAATATCATCTAGAATCATTTGATACAGGAAACTTAAGAAAAATGGATGGAATGTTCTCTTACGTTCTAAACTTAGAAAAGATATATGTATCTAATAAATTTGTAATAACAAGTGCAACAAGTGTTAATAGTGTATTCCTTGGATGCACAAAGTTACAAAATTATGATGCAAATCAAGTAAAGAAAGAGGATTATACTAGATACGTAACTGTTGTTTAAATCTAATTAGACTGTAGGTAAACCTACAGTCTTTTTTATTTGACGTAAATTTGTAAAAATGTGGCTTAAACTATTGATTTCACCTAGGTGTAATAGTATATTATAATCATACAGTGGTAGACAGTGGTAGAAAGTGGGGAACTATCATGCTAATGGGTGAACATCATCATAATATTGATGACAAAAATCGTTTAGTTATACCAAGTAAGTATAGGGCTACTCTTGGTAAAGAATTCGTTATAACTCGTGGTTTAGAGAAATGTTTATTTATTTACCCAAAAGAAGCTTGGGAAAAGATAGTAGATAAACTTGCAACTTTACCATTTACTCAAAAGGATGCTAGAAACTTCACACGTTTCTTCATGTCTGGCGCTGATATCTGCTCACTTGATTCGCAAGGTCGAGTTAGCATTTCCTCCCCATTGATCGAATACGCCGATATAACTAAAGAAACAGTTATTATCGGCTCAATCGATCACCTTGAAATATGGTCTGAAGATTCTTGGAATAAGTTCTTTAATGACAATTTAGAAAACTTCTCTGATATAGCAGAAAACTTATTTAAAGCAGGTGAATAAATGCATTATAGTGTACTTTTAAAAGAATCTATCGATGGTTTAAATATTAAACCAGATGGTGTATATGTTGATTGTACTTTAGGATATGGAGGACATTCATCAGAGATCTTAAAACAAATTCCCCAAGGTTTTTTATACAGTTTTGATCAAGATGAAGAGGCAATTAAATATAGTACTGAAAGATTATCAAAGATAGGTAATAATTTTAAAATTATATATTCAAACTTTTCTAACTTGAAAGAAAAATTAGAAGAGGAGGGTGTATCAAAAGTAGATGGAATAGTATTTGATTTAGGATTCTCTTCCCCACAAGTAGATGATGAATCAAGAGGTTTTTCCTTCATGAAAGATGCTCCTTTAGATATGAGAATGGATTTGAATCAAGAATTCAATGCATCAAATGTCGTTAACGAATATAGTGAATCAAATTTAAGATTAATATTTTTTAAATACGGAGAAGAAAAGTTCTCAGGTGTTATAGCTAAGAATATAATTAAAAAAAGACCGATAAAGACTACAATGGAACTTGTAAAAGTAATCGAAGAAAGTGTTCCATACAAGTACTTTAGAGATCATCATCCAGAAAGAAAAATATTTCAAGCAATAAGAATTGAAGTAAATCATGAACTTGATGTACTTGAAAGTGTACTTCCAGATGCAATTGATTTACTAAATCCAAAAGGAAGACTAAGTGTTATTACTTTTCATTCTTTAGAAGATAGAATAGTAAAACAAACATTTAAGAAATATAGTGAGGTTAATGAATTATTCTCAGGATTAAGAGAATCTGATATTCCTGAAGAATATAAGCCAAAGCTAGTGTTAATAAATCGTAAACCAATTCTTCCATCAGAAGAAGAATTGAGAGATAATAGAAGAAGCATGAGTGCTAAACTTCGAATCGTAGAAAGGGTGTGAGAAAATGAAAAAGACTACAGGTCCAGTAATTAAACTTTACAAAAGTGAAAAAGTATTACTAACACTAGTATTGTTATTCTTTATTTCATCTTTAGTCGTTACAGTATTTTCTAACGCTAAACTTTCTTCATCTAACATCGAAGTAGAAAGAATGAAATCAAAGATTGAAAAACAAGAAAATGTTAATCTATCACTTTCAATGCAAGTAGATGAGTTAGCAAGTCTTTCAAATATACAATCAGTTGCGGAAAGTTATGGATTAAGTTATAATAATGATAATATAATCGTAATAAAATAGAAGGTGACTACATGAAATTAAAGGACAATAGAATAAGATTAAATGGTTTTCTTATCTTATTTGTTGTTCTTTTTTTTGGTGCTGTTTTTTTGAAACTTACTTATGTAGGTGTTTCTACAACAGTTGAAGGAACTAATCTTAAAGAGTTAGAAGCATCTCGTTCTACTGTTACTAAAACTATTAGAGCAGATAGAGGAAACATTTATGATAATGCAGGTAATCTTCTTGCTCAAAATATGAATTCTTATACAGTAATAGCATTCCTTTCTAAAACTAGAACTACAGATGATAGATATCCTAAACATGTTGTAGATAAAGAACATACAGCAAGAGAACTTGCTAATATATTAGAACCACTTAATGCCACAATGACATATGAATATATCTTAGGACTTTTAAATCAAGATTTATATCAAGTAGAGCTTGGACCAGGTGGTAGAAATATCTCAGAATATGTTAAAGAAAAAATAGAAAAGCTAACACTTCCAGGAATCTCATTTACTAAAACTACAAAAAGATACTATCAAAATGGAGATTTTGCATCTTACATAGTAGGTTATGCTAAGAAGTATGAGGATGAGAAAACTGGTGAAAGTGATACAGTTGGTGAGTTAGGTATCGAAGGATATTGTGATCAATTCTTAAGAGGTAAAGATGGTACTATTACATATTCTAAGGATGCATATGGATATCAAATGGCTAATAGTGTTACTTATGAAAATCCAGCCGAAGATGGTTATGATGTTTATTTAACTTTAGATAAACAAATACAAATATTTATAGATAATGCAGTTAATATGATTAATCAAAAAGGAGCAGAATGGGTAACTCTTACAGTCGCAGATGCTAAGACTGGAGCAATCGTAGGATCTTCTTCAAATCCTTCGTTTAATCCAAATAAACTTAATATTACAAATTACAATAACCCATTAATTTCATATACTTATGAACCAGGTTCAACTATGAAGATATTCTCATTCATGTCTGCAATCGAAGAAGGCAAGTATGATGGATCTGCAAATTATAATTCCGGTACTATAACAGTCGGAGATTATACAATCAAAGACTGGAATAGATATGGATGGGGAACTATTACATATGATGTAGGGTTTACTTACTCATCTAATACTGCCGCTGTTAAACTTGCTCAATCAATTGGTAAAGACAAACTTATTGATTATTATAAAAAGTTAGGATTTGGTACTGAAACTGGTATTGAATTAGCTAATGAATATGCAGGTTCCTTAAAGAACTTAACTGGATCAACATCAGAAGTAGAACTTGCAACTTCATCATTTGGTCAAGGTGTAGTAGTTACTCCAATTCAAATGATTCAAGCATTAACTAGTATTACTAATGACGGTGTAACTTTAAAACCATATATTATTGAAAAAGTAGTTAATCCAAATAATGATAAAGTAGTATATCAAGCTAAAAGAAAAGAGTTGAATAAAGTATATTCAACTAAAACTGTAGAAAAAATAAAAGAATTAATGGACTTAACAGTTAATGGTACAGATTCAGCAAGAACTGGTAAATCTTACAGTAGTGATTCAGTAAGAATTATTGGTAAGACCGGTACTGCAAACTATACAGATAAATATGGAAAATATTTAACTGGAACATATCAAAATATTAAATCATTCGCAGGAGTTTTCCCTAAAGAAAATCCTGAATACATTATTTATCTTGCAGTTAAGGATTTCATGGGTGGAACTAGTGATTTAGGTTATGCTGTCAAACAAGCAGTTGAAAGTATTTCTAAATATAAAAATATTGATGATAGAGAATCAGATGCTGATTCTACTAAGATAGTAACAGTTCAAAATTATACTAATAAAGATACAGCTTTAGTTATAGAAAACTTAAAAGCTAATAAATTAAACCCAATTGTTATCGGAGATGGAACTAAGATTGTTAGTCAATATCCTAAGAATAAAACAACTATAAGCGCAGGCTCTAAAGTGTTCTTAATTACTAATGGATTTAATTATACTATGCCTGATGTCATAGGATGGAGTAGTACAGAATTTATTGATTTTTGTAATCTCATAGGTGTAGAATATAATTTAAATGGATATGGCTATATTAATGCTGTTTCTATACCAAAAGGTACAAAGATAGATGTAGCTGTACCAATCGAAGCAACCGCAGCATCTATTGAACCAGCAAGCTTAGTTACAAACAGGGAGGTAAAGAATGAAAAAGAAGAGTAAGAAAAAGAATAAATTAACTAATATTATAGAAAAAATTAAAAATTCAAAAATAGCTACTTTATTAAATGATCCAAAACCAATAATCGTTGTACTTATGATTATATGTGTATTATTTATAATTGCTTTTTCAAATTATAAAAGTAAATATAAAGTATATGATGGAAATGTAGAAACTGATTCTATTTCTATCAGAGCAGTTCATGTATATATACATCCAAGAATGAATATATTCTTCTCAAGCGGAGCTACTTATACAGGTGAAGAAAAGAAAGTATACCAATATCAAATTGGCTATTATTACAAAGTCGGAGATACTTACTATCCAATCAAAGAGTCTTATGACTATAGTTTAGAGACTCCGGTAGATTTAAAAGATATTATTAGTAAGACTTCTTACTTTAATTATTCTGAATTTAACAGTGGTAAGAATACTAAATCAAATATATTTACTAATAATGCAGTTAAAAATATTAAAGATCTTCATTTTATAGTTTCAGCTAGTACAACTGAATCAACTGAAGATGAATTTGATATTCAAATTGATTCACCAATTAACTTTACAGAATTTTAAAATAATAAGAAAACTCTTATTATTTTTTTATGGTATAATTTCATTAGAAAGTGGGATAATATGAAAAAGACTGATAAAGAGATTAACCTAACTAAAAAAGAAAAGAAAATCATTAAAGAACAAATATATGATGAAATCAAAGATGATTTAACTATTGAAATATCTAAAAGTATCTTAGATGAAGTTAAAACTTCATTAAATAGTGAATATAAAGATGAATTAAAATCTAAGATTACAGATGAAATCAAAGATGATATTAAAACTAATATAAGAAAAGAAGAACATAAATTATCTAGAGGAAAAGATTTAAAGATATTTAGATTATATATCTATATATTCTTACTATTAGCTTTATTTGGATTCGTAGTATATAAGTTATATATTACTAATCATTTAAATGTTATTGTTCCTGATAATATAAAGATTCCTTCAATAAAAGTGGAGGAACAAACAACTACTAAAACAAATACCTCTGAAGATTTAGTTAAGAAATATAGTTATCTAATGGATAACATTAATATAACTGATTCTACGCTTCTTACAGGCCAAAACAAGATGAAAGATACAAATATAGAGGAAAGACTAAAACTTGCTTATAATAACCTTAAAAAGGACCAAATATCTATCGAAGGATCTATCTATATTATTTCATCAGATGATCTTAAAGATGCCTATAATAAATTATTTAGTTTAAATGATTATAAAGAAACTAATTTTAGTGTTAACTCACTGGATTATAAATATTCATCTAAAACTAATTCTTATATAGCTATATCTAATAGCAAAGAAGAAAGTAGTGAATATATTCTAGAAATAGAAAATATATTCGAAGATGAAACTTATGTATATATTGAAACAATCACAGCATTAAAGAAAAATGATTATATTTATAATATTAATAATTTAGATTCATCTATAGTTAAATATAAAAGTGGTACTAAATTATCTAAATATAAATCAAATCTATCTATGAATAGAATAGTATTTGAAAAAGAATCTAATACTTTATATGCAATATTAAAGATTTAGTTATACTAAATCTTTTTTTATACTTAAAATTTAAACAATAAAAAAACTCAACATAAGTTGAGTTTAGTGTACTAAATGGTGACCCGTACGGGATTTGAACCCATGAATGCATGCGTGAAAGGCATGTGTGTTAAACCACTTCACCAACGGGCCATTTAAATGGTGGGCCTGGGGGGACTTGAACCTCCGACCTCACGCTTATCAGGCGTG
>CAMKAT010000012.1 GCA_946410555.1 uncultured Caryophanales bacterium
GTTTTATATCCAGTCTTAGTTTTCTTAGCATGAGAAAGTTCTAACTTTTCAAATAGTATTTCACCTAATTGTTTTGGTGAAGATATATTAAATTCAACACCTGCAAGTTCATATACTTTTTCTTGTAACTTTTCTATATCTTTATTTAATTCAACTCTCATAGACTCTAGAATATCTTTATCACACTTAATACCCTTGATTTCCATTTTAGCTAATACTTTAGATAAAGGTAATTCTACATCTTTATATAAATCAAATACTTCTTCTTTATTTAATCTTTCTACGAATTCTTCATGAGTATCAAAAATAAATTTAGCTTTAGAAAGAATAACTTGTTTCTTATCTTCCATCTTTAACACTTCATTATATAAAGGCGTATCAATATCATGATTATTCATTAATATTGCAATATCATCTTTAACTATTTCATTTAATAAATAAGAAGCAATATTTAAATCATATGATTCATCAATATCAAAGTTATTAGTTAATACCATAGCTTTCTTTAAGTCAAATGTTAATAATTCATGTTTTTTCAACTTATCTAAAGTATCAATTACTTCATCAGATTCTACATAATAAGAATTCTTTCCATCATAAAGTCCCATACCGATAATATTAGCTTTATGATAATTAGAATTATCTGCTTCAATATAGAACGAAACTTTATCTCCTAAAGAATCAATACTCTTTAGTTCTTTAAATTCAACTTTAACTTCTTCTTTTGGTTGTTCACTTCTTTTTATTAAAGAATAAAATTCCAATTCTTTTAACATATTATTAAGTCTATCAGTAGGACCATCATATTTTAAATCTTCAAACTTAACATCTATTGGAACATTTTTATCAATCGTAGCAAGTTTATAACTAAAGTAAGCAGATTCTTTATCATTAACTAATTTTTCATGTGTAGTGCCCTTTATTTCATCAATATGTTCATATATACCATCAAGTGTTTCATACTCTTGTAATAGCTTTAAAGCACCTTTTTCACCTATTCCTTTAACTCCAGGAATATTATCAGAAGAATCTCCCATGATTGCTTTTAAATCAACTACTCTCGGTGGAGTTATACCATATTCTTCAAAAAATGTCTTAGGATTATATTTAACAAAACCTTTTTGTTTTAATAATTTAATATTAACAACATCAGTAATCAATTGAAGATAATCATGATCTGAAGTAACTAATAATGCATCCCATTCTGGATCTTCATCAGCCATTCTTGCTAATGTACCAATAATATCATCTGCTTCATAACCTTCTAACTCTAAATGTTTAATACCCATGCATTCAAGTAATTCCCTTGATAAAGGCATTTGTGATTTTAATTCATCAGGAGTCTTAGCTCTTCCTGCTTTATATTCATCATATTCTTCATGTCTAAATGTTTTACCAATATCAAAAGCAACAGCCATATATTCAGGCTTTTCTTCTTGAATTATTTTATAAATCATATTAATAAAACCATATAATGCATTTGTAGCTTGTCCTTTAGAATTAGTCATTATCTTACCAGTATATGCAGTAGCATAATAAGCTCTAAACATTAAATTATTACCATCTATTAAAACTATCTTTTTCATATATTTCCACCTTTCTTTTATATTATATCAAAGAATTTACCAATATTAGATTTTAAATAAAAAAATGTAGAAATAATTCTACATTTTTACCAATCAAAGTCTTTAGCTTTTTTAGCTTCAGCTTTAGCTTTACGTTTTTCTTCTTTTTCACGTTTCTTCTTATCTTTTTTAGATTCAACAATTGGTTCTTCTTCAACTAAATCTTCATCAATATCTAGTTCTTTAGTTTGAATTTCTTCTTTTTCTTCTTCAGGAGTTTCTTCTACTTCTAGAGGAACTTCTTCAACTACTTCTTTTTTCTTTCTTCTAGATTTCTTTTCAGGTTTAGGTTCTTCTTCAATATTTTTAAGTTCTTTTAATTCTTCTTTCATTTCTTTAGTATTAAGATCTTCAACATAAACTTCTTCTTCATCTTCATGTGAATCTTCAGCTTTAGGTTCTTCTTCAACTTCATCAACAAAATAAGAAGAATCATCATTATCTATAGAATCAATATCGTTAGTTTTTTCTTTTCTTCTCTTTTCTTTTCTATTACCTTTTCTACCAAAGATACAAATAAGTAATAATAATACTGAGAATCCAATCAATCCATAAATGATATATTTATAAATTTCAATTTTTTCATTAGCTAATTTTTCAATAACACCATCATAAATAATAAATGAACCATCATCTTTATTAAATAAATAATAATTTTTTTCATTGGTATTAGTATCTAATCCATAATAGATAACATACTTATCACTTAATGAATAACTATTTGATGAAACGGTATATTTAAATAAATCATTTTCAGGTAAATCTAATGGAGTAAAAATAGTATCTCCAAATTTATATTCAATATATTCTTTAACTATTTTATTACCATCATATATAAACATTTTAATATTACCATTAGCATCTTTAACACCAATAATAATGTAATCAATAATATCAGAGTATAAAGCTGGAATTTCAGTTTCATTATAAATAGTAGTAGTACTTACAAAACCAACATGTTCAGGTAATACATCTTTTCTTCTAATAATAGTATATTCAACATTATCAAAAGTAATAGTAATAGGATCTAACTCTTCCCTAGTTACAACAACTTTATAAGTTAATTGATTACCTTTTTGAGCAGTAACTACGATATCAAATGAATTACTTCCTTCGGTAAATGTTACTTCTCCACCTCCATTAACAGAAGCAGTACTATCAGCTTTAGCTACATCAATACTACCCTTTTCAACTTCATTAGGAACAGTAACACTATATTCTAACGTATCTTTATTAAATTCAGGACTAATACTATAATCTTTAGTTTCTCCATTTACATCAGTACCTTTAACAGTAATAGACGAAAGATAAGCATTAGTTGAGTAAGTAGCTTCTAATTCTGATTGTGTCAAACATCTAATGTTTGCACTACCAATACTAATACCACTTATTTGTCCTTCAGTTTTATATGAATAAATAGCAGCATTCTTTAAAGTTACTTTAGTAGATCCACTTTTAAGTGCTTTGAATGTAAATGTTTCAGTTTGACCAGTTAAATTAACTACACCTGCTTTAACACAAGTAGATGCATCTGCTGTTGAACCAGTTAATTTAAGTACACTTGAATCATATGAAATACAATACGACCAAGCACCTAAATCATTAGATGAAACTTTTACAGATACTTTAACAGTATTACCAACTATTACAGTAGATGAATTAGCATATACACTAAATCCACTTGCAGCATTAACTGTTGTAGCTCCTACAAATAATAAACAAATAAATATAAATAATTTACAAAATCTTTTCATGAATTACCTCCCTATAGACTTAAACTACCTAATAAATATTTTTGAACTCTTAATAAATCTTGAATATTAATAGTACCATCAGCATTTACATCACATGCTTTATTTTCAGCACCACTTAAATTAATAGATCCTAAGATATGTTTTTGAATTCTTAATAAATCTTGAATATTTACATTACCGTCTGAATTTACATCACCATGAATAGATAATTGGTAAGTTTGACTACCTCCAGAAACAGTATTAATTGTTAGGTTGTATCCAGTCTTAACTGTTGAATTATTATCAATTTGTTTTCCAGATGAATCAGTTACATAAACTTTAGCATATGGACTTATACCATTTGCACTACTTACTAATGTAGATACAAGTGTACCAACACTTAAATCATAAATATTAGTTCCGTTAACTTTAATGTTCATTCCATTAATAATATCACTTGGCTTTTTATCATCTTTTACTTTATGAATTGTAATTGTATATGTTTTAGTAGTACCAGCAGCACTAGTAACAGTTAAGTTAACAGTCGTAGAATCATTATTTAATGCTATTTCACCACCACCAGATAGTCTTGAATCCGGACTTGAAAGTGCAGCATTAACAACTACTGCTTTAACATCATCTAATACATAATAATTATAATTTGTAATATCTTCATCAAAGTTATCTATAATTTTACCATCTACATAAATTGCAGCTAAAAGTGAATTTGTAGAAAGTAAACTTGCTTGAACAGTTTGTAGTGGCATATTCTCATAAACAGGAATAGTAAAATTATAATTTTTATCAACCAATCCATTACTTGCTAGAGAATCTTTAAATGTATAACCTTCTTGATAAGGCGCCATAATATTACCCATATATTGATTAGTATAATGAGAATATACAGCTCTTGGACTTGTATTAAACTTTTCATAATATAAAGTATCTTGTCCCTTAGAAATATATCCATAAGATATGAAACTAGCTCCACCTTTGATAGCAAGTTCTCTTGAAGTCCAAGGTCTTAAGTGAGTTGTATATTTTCCACCATAACCACTTGCATAAACTAATGCTGCCTTTGCAGGATTAGATTCAGATGAATAAGCTCCAATACTATAGTAGTTATAATATCCATAAATATTATATCCATTATATGTTCCACCTTCAGTACCAGATACCATTGTAGCATTTTCTCTAGTTCCAACTTCAAGTACTGATTTAGAAGCTAAGTGTAATGAAGAAACACCAAATTGTCTTCCTCCATCTATAAACCAATTAACATAATTACCTTGAGAAAGATAAGAACTACCAAATACTGATCTAACAGCATCTGGTGTATCAACAGCTTCATTAAATGATAATGTTTGAAACATAAATATTGTTTTATCAAGTAAGAAGTTTCTTGGATCCATAAAATAAGCAGTTACTTTTTTATTTGCTTCATACCAGTTAGATCCTTCGATTACCCTTGAGCTTGCTGCATATGCATCAATATACTTTTGTAACATCGCAGATGTATTACCAGTTAATTGAATTTCATTTAAACCCTCGCTATTAACGGCAGTATAAAAATCTATTCCAGTCTTAGAAGCTTTAAAAGTCCAATTAGGATGAATACTATGTAAATAAGATAAATAAGGACAATAACTATCAGGGAATCCAGCTTGTTTTAAACTATTACAATATCCAGGATCACTTTTAGTAATCTTTGAATACTCTGCAACATATCTACCAAGAATATATCCAGTATTTTGTCCATCATATACTACTCTCATCCAAGTACCATCATTTTCTAAGATTGTAAGATTAGTACCATAAATAACTTTAGCTAGTAAAGTACCACTTGTACTCTTAGAACCTCTGATTGATACAAAATCACCAATAACAAAACCTGTACTATTAGCAAGTACAGTTAAAGGTAGTATAAATATAGATACTAAAAATAAAATTGTTAATATAAAGTATTTCTTCATAAGACTACCTTTCTATTATCTATATAATTATACCAATAGAATAAACATTATTAAATGAATAGACATATAACTTTACTTTTACTTTTACAAAAAAAGATGGTCTAAACCATCTAATCATTATCCATAATATAAGAAAATATTAAATAAGCAGTTTTTAAAGCATCATGTCTTAAATAACCATCTTCTATTTTCCATATTTTATCTTTTATAATTTCAACATTCATTTTCTTTAAAGTAAGTTCATCTAATTTAACAGGATCTTTTTGTTCAAGTGATGCATATTTTTTAACAATGTAATTAGACATTTTAACACTATTAGCAATGACAGCATCAATTCCATACTTACCTAAATATTTTTCAATATATTTAATATGATCAGATACTTTAAAGTTATCAGTTTCACCTGGTTGTGTAACTAAGTTACATACATATATCTTTTTAGCTTTAGACTTATTTATTTCATCTACAATTCCATCAACTAATAAATTAGGAACAACGCTTGTAAGTAATGAACCAGAAGAGAAAACTATTAAATCAGCACTACTAATAGCTTTTTTAATATCTTGGGATAAACTTATTTTTTTATTATATTTAACCCTTACTATTTTTCTAGGATCTTTAGTTAGTTCTTCTTCTCCGATTATCTCTTCACCTTTTTTAGTAATACCTACTAAATCAACATTTTCTTCAGTAATAGGAAGTACATTACCTTTGATATTTAACATCTTCGCCATCGTAGGAATAGAATGTTTAAAGTCACCTTTCATTTCTAAAAGAGATGTCATAATTAAATTCTTAATAGAATGAGTTTCTAACTCAGTTCCTTTTTCGAATCTATAATTCATTAATTCTTTAATATCATCATCAACATTAGACATAGAAAGTAAAACTTTAGTAATATCTCCAACAGCAGGAATATTAAATTCATTTCTAAGTTTACCTGTACTTCGTCCATTATCTGCAACTGTAACAATTGCAGTTACATCTATAGGAAATTCTTTTAATCCCTTTAATAATTGTGAAAGGCCTGTACCCCCACCAAATATAACGACCTTTTTCATATTATTAATCTAAGTCCTTTGAATCAAATGGATATGGACATAATTCTTCAACAGTAAATACTTTTTCTTCTCCTTCACCATTAACTGAAATAACTTTATCTGTCTTATCAAAGAATTCTAAAATAACTTGTCTACATGCAAAACATGGAGTTCCAAATTCACCATTAGAAAGCATTACATAGATTTCTTTAAAATCTCCTCTTTTATATCCATGAGCAATAGCAGCTCCGATCGCATGTCTTTCAGCACAAATTGATGTACCATTAGCGTTTTCAACATTAACACCATCAAATGTATTTCCATCCTTCATAACTACAACAGCAGATACTGGGAAGTTATAATAAGGACTATATGAATTATTTAATAAACTTTTTAATCTATTGTACATTTATAATCACCATCCTAATTCATTATAACATACAAACAAAAAAAGGAACCATAAAGGTTCCTTAAACTCCTATTTCATTACATTCTTTAAAATAACAGTTTTAGTTCTAGACATTTCATGAAGTGTAGTCATTATACCTTCATTACCAATTCCAGAATATTTCCAACCACCAAACGGTTGTTCAAATGATCTAAAGAAACTTGCTCCGTTAATAACGAATCCACCTGATTCACATTTTTCAGCAGCTTTGAATGCTTTATTCATATTATTTGTAATAATACCACCACTTAAACCAAATTTAGATTGGTTAGCTATTTCTAAAGCTTCTTCAATAGTATCAAATCCTATAACCGGGATTACTGGTCCAAAGATTTCCATATCTTTAGCAACATCCATGTCTTTAGTCACTCCGTCTAGAATAGTAGGTTCAAAGAAAGCACCGTTTCTTCTTCCACCTTTAACTATTCTAGCACCAGCTGCAACTGTATCATTAACTTGTTTTTCAACTTCAATCGCAGCTTGTTCGCTTATTAAGCATCCAATATCACTAGTTGGATCACTAGGCATACCTACCTTTAGTGTATCTATCTTTTCAGACATCTTCTTAATAAATTCGTCCTTAATAGAATTCTCAACTAAGAATCTTTTAGATGCACAACATACTTGTCCAGTGTTATATAATCTACCCCAGACAACTTCATTTACAGCTAAATCTAAATCTCCATCTGCACATATAATCATTGCATCATTACCGCCTAATTCAAGTGATGAATGAGCACAATGATCAGCACATTTTTTAGCTGCATCAATACCTGCTTCAGTAGAACCAGTTAAAGTTACCATTGAAACTTTCGGGTTAGAAGTAAGTGCAGTTCCAACTACACTTCCAGCTCCGTGAACTACTTCAATAACACCAGCTGGAACCCCTGCTTCAACTAATAATTCAACATATCTTGTTAGTGTTAAAGGATTAACACTCGCAGGTTTTAAAATAACTGAGTTACCCATTAATAATGCAGGTGGTATTTTATTAATAAAAATATCACTAGGGAAATTAAATGGAATAATAGCTACTACAACACCAAGTGGTTGTTGCATAGTAAATTGGATAGTATTTTCTTGTCCAGCTTCAGTTCCTCTAGGTACGACATTTCCATAATCATGTTTTACCTTTTCAACATAAGCAGGAACACCAATTGAAATATTTCCAATTTCTGCTATTGCTTCTTTAATTGGTTTACCAGTTTCATCTGATAAAAGTTTAGCAAGCTCAGCACTATTTTGTTCAACTAAGTCTTTAAACTTCATTAAACATTTACATCTTTCTAATAGTGGAGTTGCTTCCCATTCTTTTTGTGAAGCATAAGCTTCATCAACTGCCTTATTAATATCTTCAACAGTTAGACTAGGAACAGTATCTACTAATTCATTAGTAGCAGGATTCATTACTTGAATAGTTTCACCATTAGAAGAATCTACCCAATTCTTACCTATTAAACTTTTCATTAATGCCTCCTATTTCTTAAATCCAGTAAATGATAAAGATAATCCACCAACTGTATTACCAGAGTGTTCATTAATACCATATTCACCGAAGGTAAATACCATTAAGAATTCTTTATCACCAGTTACTTTTTTAACTGCTGGATAAATTTCTTCTTCTTTTCCCTTTAGTTGAAGTCCTAGTCTTCTTCCACCACAGTGTACTAAGAAGTAAGAATCTGCAGATCCACCAATCTTTTCATCAACTTCTAAGATTGTCTTAGGATTTGCTTGAACCATTTCATCTGGTTCCATGTGTAAATGAATAATAGCTGTATTAGTTACCATATTAGCACCAATACTTAAAGAACCATCTTCATTTGCACCCATCGGATGACGAACAGCAGTAACTCTACCGATTGGATCTTTAACTCCTAGTGGATCAAATATAGATGCAGCAAGCATGTTTCCACCCATTACTTCATCCTTTTTAAATCCAGTCCACTCGATATATTTATCAAGTGCAGGAACATGATCGATTTCAGCTAAACTTCTCTTACCATTAACTTTAGTAATGATACCTGCTTGTTCAGTTTCAGTAAATTGACCTTTATAAATATTAGCCATTGGTGCATCACTTGCAAATATTGCAATTGCACAGCCATCGCTAAATATCTTATCATCACAAATGATAGACCATTTACCTTCAACAGTGTTATCAGCAGCAGAACCACCAAACACTGGCACTTCCCCTATTACATCTTGAATACCTAATAAGTATTCTTCTTCCTCTGCTGGTGAAGCTGTCATGAAGAAATAATCTGGTCTTCTAACACTTAACTTTTTCATTGCTTCTTTAGCAATACGACGACCTATCTCTCTCGCAGTTTCATTTTCAGTTTTCTCACTTGCAGCAACGCCTACTTCTAAATCGCCACCGAAGGACATAATTCCTGAATACCCAGTTTCAGCATTAAAATAGCCATCCTTAGTACAAATAGCTGCACTTGAAGTACAACCTATAACATGAGCATCACTAACACTTCTAATTCCCTCAACTATTTTTTCTTGATCGTTGACTACTGAAGTAAATAGTAATCCTACTTTTGCTTTGTCTAGTTTGGCCATTTTAGCTGATTCAGATCCTGATGTAAATGAATCACTATTTTGGCTATAACCAACTTTAGTATTTAACACTTAAATCATCCTCCTTTGTTAAATATTAGGGTGAACAAAATAACACCCTATATAAATTATAAATTTCATAAAAACTCTAAACAATACAACAAAAATAAAAAAAAGTGCCTTTACAGCACTTTAGTCATTTTTTTGATGTGTAATTGTATAATTAGAAAAATCTAATTTATTTAAAAATTCTTCCATTTCTTTAAATGATACTTTATCTAATTCCTCTAACGAAGGAAATTCAGTTTTATTATAGAAAAGATAATCTAAAGCAAACTCTCTTGCTAAGAAAGAAGAACTATCTAAATTTAATAATCTTTTAAAATATAATTTCTTCTTATATAAATCCTTCTTAACATTACTTGGCATTTTAATATTTTTTAATTCATTTAATACTAAATCTACAAACTCTTTTCCCTTAGATGTAGGAAGTAAAAATGCAACAATCATAAAATTATTTCCATATGGAGAAGTATAATGAGAAGTACTAATAGCATAACTACTTATACCTTTATCTATAATAGTTTTATAAAGTTCAGATTTAGAAGAAAAATTATAATCAAAATACCAATCTAAATATAAGTGTAATCTATCTATTTCATCACATCTAAATTCTTTTAGAGGAAGTTTAAATGAAATATCATATAATTCTAAATCTTTTTCATTAACAACTTCGGAAGACTTACATCTTACATTTTCTTCATCAGTAAAATCAATTATTTCATGAGTTCTATATTCTCTTTTAATCTTTTTAAAACTATCCTTAATAACCTTTAATATGCTATCCATATCAAAGTTACCACTAACAGTAATAACTTCATTACTTGGTTTATAAAAAGTATCATAAACAAGTCTTAAATCTTCATAAGAGAAATCTTTAACACTATTAAATTCACCAACACCACTTAAAGCAATATCTTTATTAAATAAATTATAATTAATAGTTCTATTAAATTCATAATTTCTTACATTTGTTCTTTCTCTAACTTCTTCTAAAACAGGACCCTTACTCTTTTCAACATCTTCTTTAGTAAAAGTAGAGTTATTAATTACATCAATTAATATACCTAAATTCTTTTCGAAATCCTCATAACCATGAATAAAGAATTCAGTAAACTCTTTATGGGTAACACCATTAAATCCATAATAATTATCAGTAAAATATTTAAAAACATTACCATTTGGACCAGCATCAATTAAAACATGTTCAAGTAAATGAGCTAAACCATCTTCACATTTATAAACAACATTATTAGAAGTAAAATCTTTATTACCAAATCCATACTTAATAAGGATACGAGCATCAAAAGAATGAACTTTATCATTTTTACAAAGAACAACAGTTAAACCATTATCTAATTCTATAAACTTTTTCTTAATCATTCTTATCACCTATCATTATTAATTCAGAATCTTTATTTAAATCATCAACAAACTTAGAAAATTCTTCATAAGTTATTTCTTTTAATATATTATATTCTTCTTCGAAAGTTTCTTTTTTAAATACTTTCTTTTTCTTTAATTTATATTTATAAAAATAATCATCTAATCTATCTAAGAATGAAATTTCATCAGCTTTTAATAATCTCTTTTTAGATTCCTCAAATATTTCTTTATTTTTAAAACTAACTAAAGTTTGATCCACTATTTCTAATGCTTTATCTATATTTTCTTTTGAAAGATAAGCAGTAAAATAAATAGTATTAAATTTATAATGAGCATCAGAAAGACAAGAATAAACTAAATTATTTTCTAATCTTAAATTATTAAATAAATGATTATTTTCTTTTCTTGATAAGAAACATTCTAACATCATAAATAAAAATCTATCTTTTTCTTCTACTTCATTTTTATGAAAACTTACTCTTATTGCACTTAAAGTATAATTAACAGTTTTATCTACATGACCAAATGAATCAGGTTTATAGTTTAAATAATAATTAACATCAATACTAAATTTTTCTTTCTTAGGTTTAAATACTTTACTAAATGTTTCTATATATTCATCTTTATCTTTAACATTACCACCGATAAATGAAACATAATCAGCTTTTAAAATTAATGATTCATATAATTCACATACTCTATCTAAATTAGTTGTAGTATTAAGAATCTTTTGTTTTTCTGCATTACTAATTAAAACTTGATGTTTAAAATCATAAAGTTCACACCACATATCATTAAATAAATTCTTTGGATTAGCTAAAGCAGCTTTAACATTACTTAAATAACGATTAAAGTCAGTTTCAAATATTTTCTTAGATTCTTCTTTATCTAAAAGAATTGCTTTAAATAAATTATTCTTAACTACCTTTAATGATTTTTCTAAATTAAAATCATCAAAGAATCCTACACCCGGTAAAAGGAAAGAACAATATACAAGCATGCTATCTCCCTTAATGGAATAATCTAAATTATAATTAGATATATAATGTAATTCATTATTCTCAATAAATGAATTTCTATCTCTATTTTTAAGTGAATAATTATTAATAATATTAAGCATAATATTTAAATTATAATAATCACTCATATCAAATTTTTTAGTTGGAAAAATAAGTTCGAAAACAGTTACTTTTGTATCATTGTTAGGAACTACATTTACTTTAGTATTAAGATTAATTTTCATATAAACACCTCTATTAAATAATAACATAAAAAAACTATCATTAAGATAGTTATTTAACTTGTAGACAGGTAATTGCTATTGCACCCACGACATCTTCGGTAGAACATCCTCTAGATAAATCATTAATTGGATTCTCTAAACCTTGAGTAATAGGTCCATAAGCATTAGCTCCACCAATTCTTTGAGCAATCTTATAAGCAGTATTACCAGTATCTAAATCAGGAAATACAAAAGTATTAACGTGACCCGCAACTGATGAATTAGGCATCTTTTTCATAGCCACTTCAGTATCTACAGCTGTATCAAATTGCATTTCACCATCAATAAGTAAATTAGGATGATTCTTAACACAAATATTAAGAGCCTCTACTACTTTCTTTTGATCATCACATACTGAAGAACCATTAGTAGAATGACTAATCATACCAACAATTGCTTCACCACCAACTAAGCGTTCATAAGATACACTTGAATCAAAAGCAATTTGTGCAAGAGTTTCACTATCAGGATTTTGATTTAATCCAGTATCGGCAAATATTACAACTCCATTATTACCTAAATTCTTATTTGGAAGTTCCATTATATTAAAAGCTGATGCTTTTCCACTTTTTGGTTTACAAATTTGAAAAGCACTTCTAAAAGTATCTGCAGAAGTATGACAAGCACCAGTAACTTCACCTTCACATATACCCAAATATACAAGCATAGTAGCAAAATATCTTGAATTATTTCTTACTAAATCATAAGCTTTCTCTTTAGATAATCCTTTTTCTTTTCTTAAGTTATAAAATGTTTCACACATTTCATCTAATTTTTCATATTCTAAAGGATTAATAACTGTAACATCTTCATTTACTTTATTCTTAATTGATTCATCACCAATTACATAAATTTCAGCAAAACTTGACGCTATATTAGCAGCTTCAATTATTCTTTCATCTTCACTTTCAGGTAAAACAATTTTCCTTTTAGATTCTCTTTTTAATTTTTCTATCACACTATCAATATAATTCATATTCTACCCCATTTATATTAAGCGTTATAAACTACACTCCAAGTAAATCCTCTTTTAACTGCATATATTGAAGTATAAGAATATGTAACATTACCATCATTCTCAATTTCAAATTTAACTAAATATCTTCTTGCATCCTTAATCTTAGATTCATCCATACTTCTTGCATAAATTTTCATAGTACTTAATAATACACTCTTTTCATAAGATCCAAGTTTATAAGAATCAATTATTTTATATGATTTATAATCTTTCTTATTTTGTTTTAAACTAGTAATTGATTCTTGAATTGATTCTCTTACAACAATACTAGAAGAATCTTCAATTTCTTTAATATAGTTACTATTAATAACTGAGTACATTTTATTAACATTAAAATTAACTAATCCTTTAGAATATGTTTTTACAACAGATGTAGGATTAGATAAGAACATAAATAAAAACATAACAATAACTATGATAGCTACAACACCAATTACTATAACTTTAAATAATCTATTATCTTTATTCTTTTTATATAGATTAACAAATGGTCTTTTAATTAATTTCCAAATATTTTTAAACATGACTTTTAATTTATGAAGTACATGACCAACACCTTGTTTTACATTATTTTTATCCATATTATCACCCTATATAAATTATAGATAATTTATATTTTTATTACAATAAAAAAATATGTAGAATAAATCTACATATTATCTTTTAACTAAAACTGGTGTACCAACTTCTAGAAGTTTATCAATTTCTAAAGCATCTTCATGACGTAAATTACAACAACCAGCAGAACCATGAGTTAAATAAATATTTGTACCGAAATCAGATTCAGGTCTCCAACCATGTTTTTTACCTTTTTCATTTACACTATTTTCTGCACAATGGAAACCACAATTACCTTTAAATTTTAACATTACATCAGTAAAATGTCTTGGATCTCCACCTAAGTAATAATTATATCCTTTAGAATTGATTTGGAAATAACCTTCAGGAGTTGGAGAAGAAGGTCTACCTGTTACAGTAGGTGCTTCAAATATAGGAGTTACATCATCATAAACAACAGCTTGTTGATCAGATATATCAATTACAGCATATCTTCCTGTTAAATCAACAGTATTAACTTTATCAACATATCCAACTACTCCATCAGCTTCAACTAAATATGAGTCAACTAAATCTTCATATACATGACCCATTTCATTCTTAGGAATAACAGCTTTACTTTCCATATAGTCATCATAAAGAGTAGTATCTTTAGTAAAGCATACATTTTTTACTACTTCACCATTAATATGTTCTCTATTATAAACATATGAATAATCATTAGATACATATCCAACCTTATCTAAATATTCAATTTTATAGAATCCATTTTCTTCTCCTAAATATTTAGCAGAAGTTCCAATACCTAATAAATCTATTTTTTCAGATTCAGTATTAGCATATTTTCTAATATTAACAGTATCAGTAGCTTTTACAAAATCACCATCAGAAATAATATAACCATTATCAAATGTTTCTTCATTTTCTGGTAATGTTTTAGCTAATACTTCATCATAACTAATTAAATCATTTTCATAATAGTTTTCTGGAGAATCAGCTAAATATTCAAACTTTACTGAATTTACTTCTTCAACTTCACTTTCTATCCCACATCCACATAATCCTAATGTAGAAGTCATAGCAAGTAATAACACCTTTTTATTCAATCTTAGTTTCATACAAAAACTTCGCCCTTTTCTTTTTAAAATATATGTATATAATATACTTTTTTTTAAAAAAGTCAAATATTAAAAAAAGAAGGATTTCTCCTTCTTTATTTAGTTTTTTTCTTTTTAGTTGTTTGCTTTTTTACTGGTTTAGCTTTTGCTTTTGTTTTGCTTTCAACTTTAGTAACTTTTTTAGGTTGTTTTTTAGTTACTTTTTTATTTTTTATAACTTTTTTAACCTTCTTAGGTTCTTCTTTTACTACTTCTTTTTTAGTTTCTCTAGCTTTCTTATCTTTCTTTTTAGTTTTATCTTTCTTACCTTTTTTAGGTCTTTCACCTAACCAATTTCTTCCTTCCACTATTCTTGCAACCATCATAGAAGAAGCAGTATCTCCTACTACATTTAAGCAAGTAGCTGGAGGATCAATAATAGTAGCTATCATTGTTAAAATTGGTAAAGCTTCAAATGGATAACCCATTAATGATAAAATCATCATTTCAGAAATAGTTCCACCACCAATAGGAACTCCAGTAATAAGTAAATTAGCAAGTAATGCAACTCCTAATATTTTAATAGTAGAAACATTACCACCAAATAAACAAACTAAGAACATGATTTTAAATACAGATCCAATAATACTTCCATCTTTATGGAAACTTGTTCCCATTGGAATTGTAGTTTCTGCAATATCATCAGGAACACCCATTGCTTTAGCAGCTTTAGTATTTACCGGAATTGAAGCAGCACTTGAACATGTAGCAATACTTGTTACAGTTGGAGCAAGTACATTTTTCCAAAATACTACAACACCTTTCTTTCCACCTGCCATAAATGCATATAATGTATAGAATACAAAATAGAATACTACACATACAACAGTATAAATAACAAATGTTTTTAAGAAACCTGCACCAATAGATGCACCAAATGTTCCAATTAAGTAAGCAAAATAACAACCAAGACCAATTGGAGCATAATACATAATGATCTTAACAATGTTTTGCATTACTTCATTAGCACTTATAAGTACTTCTTTAAATTTTTCTCCTTTTTCTTTAGACATATTAATTGCAATACCAACAATAATTGAGAATACTAATAAAGCAATAATATTACCTTTAGATAAAAGTTTAGAAAAATCATTAACTGTTAATAAATTAACAGTAGATTCCATAATGTTAACTTTTTCACTTTCTTCTGCAACTTCAAAGATTGATTTAATCTTTTCAGTATCAGTAACATTAACTAAATTAATTGGTTTAGTTACTAAGAAACCAACTAAACAAGCTACTAATGAAGTAAAGATAAATACTCCAATAATAGTACCTAAAATCTTTCCAATTCTTTTAGGATTTTCCATTTTACCAATTGAAGTAGATATAGTTAAAAATATTAATGGTACTATAGAAACCAATAATAGATTTAAGAAGATATCACCAAATGGTTTTAGAACTTCACATTTTTCTTTAAAAATTATTCCAATTATTGCTCCAAGTATAACTGAGAATAATAAAATTAAAGTACTACGATAGTTCTTTAAAAATTTCTTCACACACAACACACTCCTTACTTACATTATATTACTTGTCAAGTGAATTGCAAGAAAAAAAATACTTAGCAAAATCTAAGTATTCTTAATTTTTAAATAATTTCTTTTTGTTCTTTTTTTAAAATCATCTTGATTCTTGTTTTTAATATAATTCAAACTTGCATTTAAAAGTCCATGTTTATTTACATTAGAATCATATCTATTAGCTTCATTATCTTCCTCATCAAAAGGTAAAGAATAAGAAACTATATTACCATTAACATCTACATTAACAACGCCATATAATTCATTATCTTCTTCTAAATAAGTAGTATCAAAAGCAATCGTTGGAACAATTGAACCATTATTAAAATCATAATTAGTATTTTTTAATATATTTATTTCATCTAATCTTTTTAAAGATAAATTAGCTGCTTTACCAATTGGATATATTAAATCTTTATTTCTTTTATTAGCATCTTTATAATCAAAATATTCAGAAGCATTAAATTTCTCTTTTAATACCTCAGCATTCTTTTGTCTTTTTTCAAATAAATTTAATCTTTGTAATTCTAAATAATGAAACATATCATATGACAATTGAATATTTAATTTAGAATCAGTAGACAATTCATTTAATGTATTAATAATATCATCATTTAAAACAGTACAATTGGTTATCAAAAGAATCTTATCGATCTTTATATTATTCTTATGAATAACATTTAGAATCTCTTTTATTTGTCTTAAAGCAAGTAAAGGTTCACCACCAGTTAAAAGTAGACGTTCTACTTCAGTTATGTCTTTAAATATATTATCTATAGTCTCTTTAGACATATATTCATTTCTTCTATCTCCTCTAAGACAATGTTCACATTCAATAGTACACATTCTAGTTAACTCTAAATATAAGCTCTCTACATACATATCTATCCCTCGCGTAATATATGATAACACAAAAACAAAAAAAGAAATAAATTTTTTATTTCTTTAATCGTCTACTTAGAACAGGACAATTTTGTTCTTTTTGAGGTGTATTAAATTCTTCATATAAATTATTGTCATAGTAATTATTACTATCTTCAACATTAGTATTTCTTGCTTTTTTCATTTTTTCTATAGAATTATGAATATCATTTGCAAATCTTTCTTCCCATGTACATGGATAAACAGTAAATTTTTTATACTTTGCATCATCTAAATCCATTTCTTCAAACATATGATATTGCATAAAAGTTTCATCTCTAAAATTAACTCTTTCAACTTTAGTATACGGACTAGGAATACCTATAATTGCTACATTATCATTATCCATAGTACCTACTCTATAAGTATATCCAGTAATATTATTTAATTCTTTAACATCATTTAAACTATAACCTATAGGTTCTAATTTATCATACTTAAGTTTAAAATTATCAGTATCTACAGTAAAAACATGAGAATTACTAACAGCAACTACTTCTTTATCTTCTATAAGGTTTCCAATATAAACAACTTTAGTAAGAGTTGAATCAATGCCATTTAATAGTTTAATCTTATGATCAGATAATTTTATATAAACATCATTATCAAAAACCTCTTTTTTATAATTTTTCTTATAATTAATAGCTTCAACAGAAGAACAAATAACATTAACACCAGGAATAAACCAACATATAAGTCTTAATGTATCTAATAACTTATTTTTCTTTTTAGTTTTTAATGTACCATTTTTTTGCTTTTCTAAATATTTATTCTTATCAACAATATAACCATCTTCTGCTAAACTTATAGTAGCATGTATAGCACCCTTAAATTTAATAAAAATAGATAAACCAAAAGTACCTATATCTAATAATATAAAAGTTCCCATATAATCTATCTCCTCCTTATGAGGCCTATTATAACATAATATAAAAAAATGAAGTAAATTATTTTACTCCATGATTATTTTTAATATGATTTCCAATTATTTCTGAAATATCACTAATAGTTATAAAAGCAGATGAATCACTTTCTAATACTATTCTTTTTAACTCTGGTATTTCAATTCTAGTTAAAACACAATATAAAACTTCTTTATTACCACTTATAAAACCAGTTCCTTCAAGTCTAGTAACAGTTCTTCCAATATTCTTATAAATAGCTTCAGTAATTTCTTTACCATCATCAGTAATAATCATCGCTGCTTTTGCTTTATTTAAACCTTCACTTACTTCGTCTACAACTTTTGAAGTAATAAAGTAAGCAAGTAATGAATAAAGTGCTCTATCAACGCCAAAGAATATACCAGCTACTCCAAAGATAATTACATTACATAAAAGAACAAATTGTCCTACCGAAAAGTTAGTCTTTTTACTAATAACAATACCAACTGATTCAGTACCATCTAAACATCCTCCACATTTGATAATAATACCTACTCCACAACCAAGTAAAGCACTACCATATACACATGCAAGAAGTATATTATCAGTTATTTCTTTTACATCTTTAAATATTTCCAAGAATAATGAAAAACTTATAATACTAAATAAAGCTTTTGTAATAAATTTCCATCCTAAATTTTTATAACCAACATACATAAATGGAATATTAATTAAGATAATTAATAAGCTTAAATTAAGTCCAAATTTTAAATTAAGAATAATACTTATTCCATTAACTCCACCATCTAAGATTGAATTAGGAACTAAGAAACATTCAATTGCAAATGCTGCAAGTATTGAACCTACGATTATAAAAAAATAGTTCATAATAATATTAAAATAGTTAATCTTTCTTAACTTACTCATATCATCACTCCAATTCTTTATAATTATAACAAAATAAAATAATAAAAATAAAAAATGTAATTACTGTTTACAATAATTACATTAATAATTTACTAAATAAGACTTAAAGCACTATATGAATATCCCCAAAACATAAATAAAGCAAGAATTATATAGAAAGCCCATCTAATACAAATAATAACTATACCTGCAATAGCAAAACCTTTTCTATCTTTCTTCTTATCTTTTGCTTTTGATAAAGCAATTATACAAAGTATTAGTCCAATGATAGATAAATGGAATAAAGCAAATATAAAACCTAAGATAGCAAGAGTATTATCATCACTATATTTATCTCTTATATCTTCATTTTTAATCTTATCATTTATTTCATATTGTATTGAATTAATACTTTGTCCACAGTTACCACAAAACTTATCATTTTCTTTTAGTTTCGCTCCACAATTACCACAAAAATATGCCATAATTATTCTCCTATTCTATTTGTATCTATAACAATTAATGGAATAATAACTTCTTCTTTTGAATTACCAGCATGATGTGATTTTAATCTAGAGTCTCCATTATATACAAATGCTTTTTTACTATGAGATATTGCTAAATAATCTCCTAACTCAGATCTAAATTTAGCATTTTCTTCTCCATCACCAAAGAACTTATTATTAATAACTTCTTCTTTTGTATAAAGATTATAATATTTACTAAAATATTTATTAAATAAATCTTCGAACCTTTTATTCATTCCTTCTTTAACAAAGAAGTTAGTTGCTCTAGGTTCAATTGATGGAAGTTCTTTTAAACATTCTATGAAATCAGGATATTCACTTAATAGAAAATCTTCTTCTTCTAAATGACCATGATCTGCAATTACAAAGATTAAAGTATCTTTAAGTTTACTAGCTAATTCAGATACTTTTCTTTCTCTTTTTTCAATTAATTCAGTAACATATTGATCACAATCAGTATATTCATGTAATGTATGATCAGGTTCATCATTATATGCATAAATATACTTTTTATCATCGCTTGAATTAGCTAACTTCTCTATTTTATTAAACATATCATCTAAGTCAGTATAAGCATCATCATTAAAAGGCATTACATTAAATCCTTTATTATTTGTTTCTTCATTAATTCTACTTGTTACTTCTTTATGACTTAAATATTTTTTAATATATTCTTTTGCATCTTCAGTTGGAGTAAAAGTTTCATCTGTCTTTTTACTTCCAAAGAAAGTTACAAATGTATCTTTACATTCATCAAAATATAAAGTCCATCCAAGCATTCCAGTTTCAACTGGATTTAAACCAGTTCTAATACTTGTAGTAGCAGCTACGGTAGTCGCAGGAAATACACTTGTAATATCTTTAAATTTATTTTTTATAAAAAATGAATCTTTATCTAAATGTTTATCTAAAATATAAGAACCCATTCCATCAAAAAGAATTGTTATTACATTCTTAGGTTTCTTTTCTTCTAAAAGTTGATCAACATAATCTAATGTATTATGTAAATAACTACATCCAAAATACTTAGAAATAGAACAAGCTAAATTATTTAAACAATTATTATAATCAGCTACTAAAGTATCACCTTTAATAATATTATATAAATCTCTAATAGTATGAGTTTTATCAATTATGAATGAATCAATACCAGCATTATCTGCACCTGTCTTATCACTCCTAATTGAATCACCAATCATAATACAATCACTCTTTGGTGTGTCTCCAATTGCAAGTTCGAAAGACTCTAAATCAGGTTTCATAGCATCTTCACCTGCTACAATTTTATCTATATATTCATATAAACCTGCTCTTTTAAGTCTAGGTATTTGAGTACCACTAAACCATGAAGTTAGTATTACTATTTCTTTACCATTATCTTTTAAATATTTAAATAAATCTTTAACACCATCTACTATTACATCAATAATAGTTTCACCATTATGAATCATCCATCCAGAAATAACATCTTCAGTTACAGTTAATCCATAACTCTTAAAGAAATCACTTAATGTTTTAGTATCATATCTAGGAAATTCTAATTCATATTTATTTAAAATATCTTGTTTAATTTCAAAGAATTTTTCTTGTTCATCTAAAGGAATACACTTTTTAAAGTAATCATCTTCCTTAGACCAATCTGGAATTAAAATTGTATAATCAATATCAAAAATGTATTTTTTATAGTTTCTCATCGTTGCCCCTCCATTTAAATAATGCATATACATTTATAGTTAAATACATAACACTCATTAATAATACCATTAAAGAATCAAAACCGCCATCTTTAAAGTTAATAATCCATAAAGT
Source organism: uncultured Caryophanales bacterium (assembly GCA_946410555.1). Lineage (GTDB taxonomy): Bacteria > Bacillota_I > Bacilli_A > RF39 > UBA660 > UBA6985. Next base: position 21,419 of record CAMKAT010000012.1, read on the forward strand.
TAAATCTAATACATTATTAACTAAATAAAGAATCCATGATTCATTATATCTAAGCATTAATAAAATACCTGCGATAAAGCTAATTACATTGGTAAAAGCATCTAAATAAGTTAATCTTTCACCTGGAATTAAATGTAATAAATAAGCAATAATTAAACCACTTACAATCGATAAAACAATAGTAAGTATACCTTTATTAAAACCTAATCCTCTATTTTCTACTTCGGAATCATTATCATGTTTACCCCATTCAAAATATCCTTTAATATTGATAGGCATAAAGAATACTAAATTAAAAATAACTAATCCATAATTATGATTCATATAAGCTACATAAGATAAAGTTAAATTATTAATTACACCGATAGGAAAATTAATCTTATTACCAATACTACCATAATATGAATTAAGTATACCTGTAATTAAAACAATCATCCCAACAAAAGTATTCTTAGTAGTTACACCTATAATAATAGAAATAAGACAAACTAAAAAAGGAACTAATACTTGTTTAATATTTTTATCTTTCATACACTCTCTCCTATTGTGATTATAACATAAAAAAAGATAACAATAAGTTATCTTAAGAAAACTTTACTATTTACTTTCAAGAATTACAAAACTTTCAACGTGATATGTATTAGGAAACATATCTAATACATTTATTTTAGAAATATAATACTTATCTTGTAATACTTTCAAATCTCTAGATAATGTTAATTGATCACATGATACATAACATATCTTCTTAGGATTAATATCTAGTATCAAATCAATAGTTTCTTTATTTAAACCACTTCTTGGAGGATCAACTATAACTGTATCAAATTTTTCATTTAATTCACTTAATATTTTAGCAGTATCTCCTGCAAAAAATTTTGCATTAGTAACTCCATTACTCTTAGCATTATCTTTAGCATTAAGAATAGCATTTTCTATTTTTTCAATACCTACGATTTTATTAAAATTATTTTTTAAAGATAAACCTAGGGTACCTACCCCACAATAAAGATCTAAAAGATTTTCTCCACTTAAATATACATTTAAAAGTTTAAAAATTTCATTAGCTATATAATTATTAATTTGAAAGAAAGAATTATAAGATATCTTAAATTTCATATCTCCGATCATATCATAAAAATAATTCTCACCATAAATAGTTTTATCATTTAAAACTATACCTTTGATATTATTAGGAACATTATTAAATGTAACTTTAGAATCACTTTTAATATCAATTAATAATTCATTTAAATAATTTACTCTTACTGTGATTGTTCCATCTTTAACTGTTAAAAAATCATGATTATGTAAGAAAGAATTAATCTCATTGTTAGCAAGTAAACAGTTTTCAACACTACATAAATTATGAGTATCTTTATTATAAAAACCATATTTATAATTCTCTACTTTAAAAGTAATTTTATTTCTATAATATAAATCTTTATTACTTTTAATTAGTTTTATTTCTTTATCTAAATTAGCATATTTATATAAAATATCTTTTGATTTTTCTAATTTATAATCTTCTTGAGAATCTATTCCTATATGCATTAAATTACATCCACCACATTTATCATAATATGGACACTTAGGAATAACTCTTAATGGACTTTTTTCTATTACTTCTTTAGTAATAGCTTCAGAATATTTCTTTTTATTCTTAATTATTTCTGCTTCTACGATTTCATTAGGAAGAGCATTATTAACAAATACTATTTTATTATCAAGATAACCTATTCCTCTTCCTTCATTATCTAACTTTTTAATTTCTATTTTTGTAGTCATATAACTTATGTACTTCTTTAATAGTTAATTCTCTATATTCTCCACTTTTAAGTCCATCAAGTGTTAAGAATGCATAACTAGTTCTTGTTAATTTATCTACTAAATAACCACATGTTTCAAATAATCTTTTAACAATATGATTTCTTCCTTCGATAATAGTTATTTCAACTAAACAAGAATCTTTCTTCTTATCAACACTTTTAAGTTTAACTCTAGTTGGTCTACATATTCTTCCATCTACCATCACACCATTTTGAATTTTCTTTAAATCTTCGATTTCTAAAACTCTATTTAATTTAGCAACATAAGTCTTAGGAACATGTTTAGATGGATGAGTTAATATATTATCAAGATTACCATCATTAGTTAAAATTAAAAGACCAGTAGTATTATAATCAAGTCTTCCTACAGGAAAAATACGTTTATCAGTATCAATTAAATCAATAACAGTCTTTCTATCTAAATCATCACTAACTGTAGTTATGACTCCTCTTGGTTTATTTAAAAGATAATATACTTTATCTTCTTTCTTAAGCATTTTACCATTAATAACAATTACATCATCACCAGCAACTTTAGTACCCAATTCAGTAACTCTTCTATCATTAACAAATACTTTTCCAGCTTTAATTAATTCTTCAGCTTTTCTTCTTGAAGTATAACCTGATTCTGCTATAACCTTTTGTAATCTTTCCATAATATTACCTCTTTCTATTTCTTTAAATAAAAATTATTTACTCTTTTTAGTTGTCTTCTTGGCAGTAGTTTTTTTAGTTGTAGTTTTTTTCTTAGTAGAAGCTTTTTTAGTAGTTTTCTTTTCTTCTTTTTGCCATTCTTTAATTTGTTTTTGTCTTAAATCTTCAACTAACATATTATTAATTAAACTTTCTAGTTTTTTAGTTGAATACATTAAGAAGAATACACTGAATATTAAAACTCCACAATCAAGTAAAATATTAATATTAAATGATCCTGTTAATAAAACATCTTTATAAAGAATATCAACAGTTAAAATAATAACACTATAAATAATACCAAATATACAAACTTTCTTTAGTCTATCAAATTTATTATAAACTACATCATGTCTTTTAGCATATTCCTTCTTAGCATTAATTTTTTCTTCTTTAGATAATCTTTGATATTTATTCTTCATACATATCACCAATATTAAAACCTTTCCTATATAAATATGATTTTACTTTTAAATCTAATTCATATCCCGAATACTTTTTAGAGTATTTATTATAAGCTTTTTCTCTTTCCTTTTTAATAATATCTGTATCATTAAAAGTAATAGAATTTAAAACACTTAAAATAACTTCCTTATTATAGCCTAAATTGATTAAACTAAAAAGTATTTTTCTCTTTAAATAATTACTTCCTTTATCTTTATTTACCTTAATCTTCTTATTTATTATATTTTCTATTCTTTTATTTAAATCTACCTTAGATAAAATAGTATCTAAAGTCTCATCAATTAAGTTTATATCTAAATCTAAATTAATCAATTCTTGTTTGATTTTAAATGGTCCTTTATCACTTAAATTAATTGAATCGTTGATATATGACTTGATATAAACATAATCATTTAAATAAGAATCATTATATAATTTATCAATTACTCTATCAATAATATTCTTATCTACATTCTTTTTAGATAAATATGTTCTAACTTCTTTTTCACATCTTAATCTATTTTGAATATACTTAAGACTTATATAATAATATGTTAAAAAATCATTATATTCTAACAAATCATTAAAAGACGATTTATCAATTTCATTCTTAAGTCCTAAAGAATATTTAAGTAAAACATCATCATATAGAATATACTCTATATCATCAATAATAACTTTATACTTATTAGATTTATCTTTTATTATTTTAGTTACTTTCATATTTTTCCTTCCAAGTAGATTATACCATACTTACAAGGCTTTATTAACAGTTCAAGAGTTATGGTATACAGAAATAAAAAAACTGGTTAATTAACCAGTTTAATTATTATATTGAATATAATTACAACGACTTTGAGATTCTTCACCATAGCAATCCCAATGTACTTTCTTACGAGCACTTGATAATGCAGAATCACCTAATGGTTTAATATCTAATTTAAATTGTTTTGTTTTAAATTTAAGAACTCCATCTTTATAATAATTTTCAATAAAGTTACTATGATATTTCTTAACTAATGGACTAGTTTCAGTATAAGAACCAGTATCAGGAGAAATATCGTTGTAATTATTTACATATGAATTATAATTCTTAATTTCATTTAAAGCTTTAGAACTTAATTCAAATTCATAAGTAATTCTACTTGGATCATATAAAGTATCATTCTTACTTGTATCTTCGATTTCTTTTAAGGCTCCAGTACCTCTATTAGTACCGAACCAGTTGTAAGCATATCTAACACTATTTCCATTAGAATCTTTTCCAACAGGAGCATTAGAAATATCATATTTGTCTTTACTATTTCTGCTTGTTCCAGGGAATAACTTAGTAGAATCAACAACCTTAAATGTATAAGTTAAAGAATCATCTACAGTTTTATCGCAGCTTCCACCTTCACAACATTTTTTAGACCATTCGTTGTTGCTTCCATCTTCATTAGTAACTACTAAATCAGTAGGACAACCTTTAATCTTAACTAAGTCTGATTCAACTTTCATTGTACAGTAGAAGTTAACTCCATCATTATTAGCTTCATTTGCACAAGTTTTACCGTTTTCAAAATAACTATCAAATTTACCATTTGAACCAATCGATAAATTCAACCACTTAGTTTGATATGTACCATAAATAGTAGAATGTTGAACATATTCACGACCATCGTATTTAGTATATGCCCATTTTAACGGATTAGATTCACTAAATTCAGTATATCCACCATAAGGATAAACAGTATATTTACTATTATTATTAGGATATTTATAAATACAATCATATGTATATAAAGTATCTGAAGTATATTTTTGTTTATATAATTGTCTATAAGGTTGAATAAATGGATTAACTTCTCTAACACAATCACCAACATATCTATTAGTAGAAACACATTTTAATTCAGTAAAGAAACTAAAGTTCTTAATTTGCGCATCAACTTTCTCGTTATGATTATATCTTGGAGAAATAACTCCACCTACACCACGATAATCACTTCCATATTCACCAGTAGCATTATAGTTACATTCAGCTTTTAAATCAACAATATGATCATCACTATCAACAATGCTTTGGAAGTTAACATAAGCTACAAACCATTCAAATGAAATATCATTTTGAGTAATTTTCTTTTTAATATATTCAGTAGTAGATCCTTTACCATTAATAAAGTAATTATCACATAACTCTAAATCAACTTTCATTTGATTCAATTGAGCCATAAGTGTACTATAAATGGATTTATATGTATTAGCAGTTGAATAATAACTATTCATAGTTCCATTATAAGAATTTTTAATATCAGGTAAAGAAGGTGGCGTAAAGTGTTGTCTTTGAGCTGAAGCATGACATGTAGCCTGATTATATTCTGGATAACCATTAGGATAATACTCACCAGTCCTATACCAAGTAGATGCTTCACAACCAACACTACTTGGGAAATCATCAGCAGAAGGACTATCGCCAACCCAATCTAGTTCATATAAACCTCCGAAATTGCCAGAACTATTTTGAGAACCACCATCAACAATTTCAAATCCACGGAATCTATCAACATAATCTACATTATTATCATAACTAATTTGTACAGTTTTATAAGAATAAACATGATAATTACTAGGAATATCCTTTTTATAACTATAAGTATAAGTCTTAGTTCTTGAATCACCACATGTTGCATATCCATGACCAGTATCACAACCTCCTGAATAAGAAACAGAAGCGTCCATAGTTCTTGTACCAGGATTATTAACTTCATCTAGTGTATCTTTATAAGCATAATAAGAATTTATACTATATTGATAACTATTGAAAGCATCTCTAGCTTGTTTAGTTAAATTTAAATATTTCTTTAACCATTTATTATAATAAATAATATTTCTACAAGACATATTACCATGAACATATGGTCCATAAGTATCTCCACTTGGAGTACTACGAGAAGTTAATTGGAAATATTTACCATTACGTCCGTTAGAAGCTCCAGGCAAATCAACATATGCTCTTTCAGTACAATATGTTTGACAATATTCATTAATATGTTCTGATTGATCGGTAGCGTAAGTACTAGATTTTCCATCAAATGCTTCAGGAACATTAATATTATTATCACGACTATCAACTTTTCCATCATCAGAAATTAAACATCCTTTTAAATCACAGAAAACTTCATTTAATGATGGTTCAGTTACACTTGAAGTAGTAGATTCAGAACAACAAAGATGTACATCTGGTTTAATTTCTGTACTAACATTACATTCATCAGTACATCCATTATTATCACAAACATCCTTTTTAACATTTCCAGGAATAGCTAATTTAAATTGTGCATTATTAGCTCCAAGTTTTTTACTAGATGTACTTCCACCAGCATTAGGCATTGATAATGATTGTAATACATCTGTAGGAATGTAAGCTAAGAACTCTTGTTCAGTGTAATATAATTGTGCTCCAGATTGACTTGAAGGAATACATTTATATAAACCACCACTTGATGGTTGATAACTTACAACAAATTCAGGTTCACATTTACCATTAGCATCTAAAGTAAATTGAATTGTACCTTCGCTAGCACCAGGTGCCCAATTAACAGTAACTCCACCATAACAGTTAGAAGTACAACTAAAGTTTGGTGCAACACTTAAAGGTGAACTAGAAGTTACCCTAGCAGTTACTTTAGCTCCAGCGCTTGTAATATAAGTAGCAGTAAATTTAACATTAGTTAAATCAATGCCAGGATTTACACTAGTTGATCCTCCGCCAGCATTAGAATTAACAATATTCATTGCTTGTTGTACATAAGATGATCCACCAACTTCTTTAATTCTATTCCATCCTGATTGAGCTAAAGCACTCATACCATATTTACCTTTTGTTAAACCACTTTGAGCTGCTAAATAACGAACAGCTAAATCTCTAGATACTTGATTATATTTAACAGAATTCTCGTAAATATTAGAAATTGTTTGATTACTAATAGGATCACAACTCATATAGTGGTGTTTTAAATTAACACCAGGATCTATACAAGTAACTTCAATCTTTTTTCCCCCAATAGAACCACTATATCTAATCGTAGGAATATAGTATTCATAATATTCAGAAGTAGAACCTACCTCTCTATTAAGACTAGCTTCTTTTTCAGGGTCTCCTTGACTTTTAGGTGTAGTATAATGGATATTCTTTGTTAGAGAAACTCCACCACCATCAATTTTAACTACAACAGTTCCAGCATTAACTTTAAATAAAGGAATAAAGCATAATACTAATAATATTCTTAAAATTCTCTTCATTGATACATCACCATACGCTTTCTTTTGCTTCTATATATAAAGAAAATAATAACAATAATTAATAGAACACTTATAATACCAATAACAATATATAAAACTATGTTAGAAGATTTCTTTTCTTCTTTCTCTTCAGTTTCACTAGAACTTTTAATTTCATAATCTTTTGATTTCTTAGATAAATCTACATTGTTATAAATTAATGTATCACATACAGCATCAGTACTGTCTTTACAAACTAATAAACCAGAGAATTGATTATAAGCAGGAGTTGTAAAACTAAACTCTCTTACTAATACATCTTTGCAAGATTCATTAATTGAATAAATCTTAGCAGTATATTCAACTAAATTCCCAGTATAAGTAGTTATAAAAGAACTATTATCTTTATCAACAGTATATGTATTTTCATCAGAATCATTAGTAATAAGAATTTTAAAATTATCAGTTACATTAGAAAACTTAACATCATAAGCATAAACATAAGAATCACCATAAACTTCTTCCTCTTCCGAGTTTTCTAAGTCTAATAAATGTTCTTCTTCTTTTACTTCAGTAGTTTTAAGTTCTACATTAATCTTACTTAATTCATCTTTAATCTTTTTAATATAATCAGAATCACAACTAATAGAATATGTTAGTGTTTTATCATTAACATCTAATCCATATTTATCTTTAGGTTGATCATCATTCTTTTTGTTATCTGATGGATTATAATTAAAAATTATTAATAATACTACAATTAGAACGAATAATATAAAACCACCAGTAATAGGTTTAAGATATTCTCTATTAAATCTTTTTCTTTCTTTCTTCAACTTCTTCATAACAAATTACCATTTTCCTTCACTTTTTAATTTATCCACATCAGCATTTCTATATTCACCAGTTGTATAAAGTGCACCAGCAATTCTGTTTGTAACTTGTTTAGCACCATCATTATTTGTAAATAGAAGGTTACTACCATCACCATAAGCAGTTACAGAAACAACAGCATAAGGAGGGTCCTCATAAATATCATAAAAAGTTACTTTATAATGTTTATTAATATTAACTTGTTCACCAAATCTTCTTAAGAAGTTTTCAGTAAATTTTTCACCATTCATTCTAATTACATTATTATCAGAATAATATCCGAAATCTACAGAATCATACATAGCAGCTTCCATAGAGTTTTTAATTAAATAATAATCTTGTTCACTAGTAGTTGTTAAGTTTTGCATAAGAACCATTACAGACATAATAGAAATACCTAAAACTACTATCCAATAACCCCAAACACTCTCTTTCATTCTATCACCTTACTCTTATTGTATTATTTTATTATTATATCATAAACAATTATAAACTTATATAAAATTAGAACTCAGCATCCTTAATTTTTTTATAAGATAAATAAATATAAATAATATCAATAATAATTCCTAAACCTAATCCTATAAGTATATAAACTCTATATTGTTTATAAAGATCTAATATTGTAACTAAGTTACTTTTCTCACCACTATCATCAACACTTTTCATAGTAGTAGTTTTATTAAATTCAGCTCTAATATTTTTAATAATAGTATCTTCATCTACTTTAAAATCACTACTAATCCATTCTTTACAATAATAGTAATCTTTCATTTTCTCATACTTACATTCATCCATAGAAACATAAAAAGGATTCTTTTTAGGTTTAACTAAAGTAAATGATCTAACCTTTGAAATACAACCTTCACTACCATTAACATATATATCAAATTGATATTTAAAAGTAGTATCTAAATTATAATCTTTAAATGAAGGATCAACTCCATCTAAATTAACTAAAGATTGTATTTTTCCACTTTCATCTGTGTATGATAAAAAAGTACTTTCATCAATATTATAGGCAGTAATTAAAAAATAATTAACTCCATTTTCATCTGTCTTAAATTCATAAGATGCCGTAATTTTAGTAGCATTCGTAGAAAGATTAACTTTCTCTTTAGCACTACACTCTAAAGCATATGTGGAACTAATAAAAGAAAAACAAATTAATATTAAAAATAATACTTTTTTCATCTATTCCACCTCTATTATAAGTATAGCAAAGAGGGTCTATAAACTCAATAAACGTAACCTTAATTTTAGGCAAACAAAAAACATATTGCTGACAACAATATGTTTCGAGTTTTTAAGATAAACTATTAATCTAAGAATGTCAGTTCCTGATTAACAATTCCATATCCCTTAAAATTGAGTTTCTTTCTCATGTGCACACATACTTAGTATCAAGATATGACCTTCACGGCATCAACACAATACCAAAGTCGCTCCAATATTGTCTTCAACAATACGAGCAACTAACTAGGTTATTCATGTATGTATTTTTTATACATATTATATAACTACCCGTTATTAATATGTTTATATACATTACATATTTGATCAAGTAATTTTAAATTATATTTTTTCAGTTTACTTGTTTGGATAAGTAACCGATTATAATTTTTAAATTACCTTTTATTTTTTAAACCTAGTATATTGCTTACTAAGTAATTATAATATACAACCTCACTTATTTAATGTCAACAATATTTATGAAAAAATTTTTTTATTTTTTTCTTAAATTTGTTTGTGTATATTTATTGCACATAATTACGTACTCTTCTAAAATTTTTGAATCTTTAGAAAATAAATTTTTATCAAAAACTTTATCGTTCATTTTAAAATCTTGAAGAAAATATCTTGATGGTGAAACTAATTTTGCAATACTAATTAAATCATCCAACTCATGAATATTAAAAACTGTAGTTCTAAACTCATGTTCAATTCTAGAATTCTTAATTAATTCAACAGATAATAAAATATCATCAATATTATTATTTGTATTAGTAACCATTTTATATTTCAAAGGATCATTTTTAATGTCCATAGCTATATAATCTACTAAAGAGTTTTGAATTAAATATTCAATCATCTTAGGATTAGTACCATTAGTATCAAGTTTAACCAAGAAACCTAAATCTTTTATTTTTTTAATAAATTCCGGTAAATCATTATTAATTGTAGGTTCACCACCAGTAATAACTACTCCATCAATTTTACCTATCCTAGATTTTAAAAACTCAAATAATTCTTCTTCACTTATTCTTCCATTACTTTTAACTTTTAAGTCAGAATTATAACAGTAACTACAATTCATGTTACATCCAGATAAAAATATAATCGAAGACACTTTCCCAGGATAATCAAGTAAACTTAATTTATTTAAATCATAAATATTCATTATATTTTACTCTTTCTTTTATAAACTATAATATTAGATCCACTTTGCATTAAATTACCACTCATCTCATCATAGTTATAAATTTCATTATTCTTAACTGTTTGTCTATAAGCAGCAAGAGATAAACTATAAACTTTTTCATATATATAATTAACTGATTGGAAATCTAATAATTTCTTTGCATAAATATTATTAGGATTCTTTCTTAATATTTCTTCTGCAACTTGTTTACCTATTCCAAGCATTTGAGCACATAAAAGTAATAACTTATAAGTATCTTCACTAAGTCTTGTTTGTCTTGGAACTTGATTAAAGTTAAGTAAATATTTCTTCATAGAAATAATCTTATTACCATAATCTACAAATTGTTCATTAAATATAAGTCTAGAAGTTTTACCTATCTTAGCACCACGAGTTACATGGCCTCTATTAAGTTCATCTGTAATAGTTTCACTATAACCCATGTTATACCAAGTCATAATTCTAACAAAATGTCTTTTAGCAAATCTATTAAACTTAGTATCACTAATAACTTTCATATCAGATGCTTCAAGCATAATATTATATAAGTCTTGATCTAAGTCTCTATCAATACCTTCATCATTCTTAAGTCTTATATTGCGACCATTCTTACCAGGAATAAGTTCAAGATTATCATTTAAATACATTTTAAATAGAATAGTACCTAAGAAATCACTCTTATTCTTTAATAATTTAAAATAACCAGCAGTAAAGAATATCTTATATAAATCTCCTTGGCAAGGAACTGAATCATAATAAGATAAGTCTTTAGCTTTAGCTACAGTCATTTTATCTTTTATTTCCATAGCATAATATTCATCATGAGTTCCATATCTAATATAAACAAATGAAACGACAAGTATAATAAATCCTAATGCGATAACTGTAATAAATCCAATTAAGAAAGACTTTGATGAATAAGAATAAAATAAAGCTAAAAAGTCTCTACCATTAATAACGTCATCACTATATTCATCATAGTTTTTGTCTATCTTCTTATAATTAGAAAACTCTACATCTGGAGTAAATAATATTAACATTCTTAAACTTTGAGTAGAATCAATGTTACTAAAATTAAAATTAATATTACTACTAGAAATCACAGGGTTACTCTTACCTAATCCGACTAAATCAACTTTAGCAACTTTAGATAAAAAAGATTCGTTTTCAAAAGAAATATTAGCACTAAAACTACCAACATAATTTTCTGCTACTCTAGAAAGTAAATACCAATCTATTCCATATGTACCATCTTTATATTTAACAACAACATTAGATATTTTATATTTAATAGTTATAGTTACATCTTCACTTACAACACTATACCAAAGAAGTTTCTTATATCCTTGATCATCAAATGAATAAAAAAATGCTTTATTATCCTCTAGATATTTAGCATACTCATATTTAGTACCTAAGTTATCACTAATACTAATATCACTAATTTTTGCATCTTTAACATTAAAGAAAACAAGATTATAAACAGTATCTCTTTGTCCTAAATAACTTAAAACTTGAGTAACTTCACAAGAACCATCATTCTTTATAACTCCGTTAATATTAGATGAAGAAACTTGAATCGCAGATACGGAAGGTATAAAGAAAAAGAATAAAAATAATAAAATTATTATTTTCTTTTTCATAGTATTCCTCCATATAGTTTAGTAATTAAATCATAAAAGAAATCACTAAAGTGAAAGATTATATAAAATGCACTGATTAAAAATGGACCAAAAGGTAAAATATTACTTTTGTTCTTAAAACTTACATAAAGTGCATAAGGAAGAGCTAAAAAGGCACCCATAAAAATATATAAAACACCTAATTTAACACCTAAAACAATACCTACAAAGAAAGAAAGCTTAATATCTCCCCATCCTAGTGATTCTTGTTTAAATGTTACATCTCCGAATACTTTAATTAGAAGCATTAAAGAGAACAATAAAAGTCCATGTAAATATTTATAAGCAACTGCAATCATTCCATATTTAATAACAAAACAAATTGTAGTAAATACTATACCCACTATTAAAACCTCATCTAAAATAATCATATATTTAGCATCACTAATAATAACGCAAATAAATACAGATGAAATAATAATAGAAATAATAGTATCTATACTAAATCCATATATTAAAAAACTACCCATAAATAATAATCCAGTAATTATTTCAGTTAATGGATACCAAAAAGATAGTTTTATCTTACATTTAGAACATTTTCCACCTTGAAAAAGATAAGAAAAAACTGGTATTAATTCATACCAGGTTAATTCATGTTTACAATTATCACAATGGGAACCTGGATGAATTATTGATTGGTTATTGCTTAATCTATCACATAAACAATTAAAAAATGATCCAAAAAACAATCCAACAATAAACAAATATATACTAATCATCCATTGTTCCATATAATAATCCTTTCTACATAAGTTCACTATATAAGCCAAACATTGGCATTATAATAGAGATAATAATTCCTCCTACTACAACAGCTAAGAAAAGAATAAGAACAGGTTCAATTAAACTTTTCATTGTATCAACTAATGTTTTATGTTGAGTATCAAAATAATCAGCAACTTTTTCCATCATCTCAGCAAGTTGTCCAGTAGATTCACCAGTTTGCATCATGTAATATGCAACCTCTGGAATAGCCCAATTATTTTTGAACGCTTCACTTATTTTATCACCACGACCAATATAGTTAACAGTATTAATCATGATTTGTTTATATATTTCATTATTTGTAATCTTAACTAAGATATCCATAGACTCTGTAATAAATACGTTGTTCTTCAAAAGATTTGCAAACGTACGAGTAAATATAGTTATTTCTTTATAAATAATCATATTACCAAATACAGGTAGTTTCATTGCAAATGTTTGCATGTAGAACCTTATTGCTTTAACCTTCTTATAAAGAAGTACAATAACAATTATTACAAGGATAATACCTAAGATAATTGATAAAATATATGCTTTCAAGAATTTAGAAGCTGCAATAATAAATGCAGTTAATGGACTAACTTTAGCTCCAGCAGTTGCATAGATATTTTCAAATTGAGGAACTAAGTATATCAAGATGAATGCTACAACACCAAATGCAAATAACAAAATAAGAATTGGATATGTTAAAGCACTCTTCATTTCTTTTCTAGTCTTTTCAACATTACTATAATATGCAGCCATATCATCTAGAGTACCTTCAAGGTCTCCAGTTGCTTCAGCTGTCTTAATCATGTTTATAAGTAACGCAGGGAAAATATTACTTTGGTTCTCCAAACATGTAGAGAAATTTTCACCCAAAGTTAAGTCATAAACAATTCTATCGAAAATACGTTTAAGATTATCACTTTTACCCATTTGTTTACTAAGGATTTCCATAGCTTGCGTTAAAGGAATACCAGCTTTTAAGTAAGTTGATAATTGTTCAAGCCAGAATACTAAATCTTTAGTACTCATTTTTTTATTTAAGAATCCGTTAGCACCATAGAATCTATCAATTGATGAACTAGTTTCAATTTTAAATACTTTATATCCTTCATTTTCAAAGAAAGTAAATACTTCCATTTTAGAATATGCTACGAAAGTATTCTTTACAAGTTTACCATCAGGATTTAAAGCAGTATATCTATAAGTAACTTGATGATCTGCTCTTGGGTTTTGGTTACTATTAATTTCATTGATTAGTTTTTCTCTATCTGCAAGTAATGCAGGACTAATCTTAGTTTGTTTTTGAGTAACACCTAAAACTTTATTACTTTCCTCTTTAGGATTAACAACTTTAGCATCTTTAACTTCAGTTTTTGTATTTGCAGGCTTTTTATCTTCGTTCATCACAATCACCTCTATTTATTCTTTTACTATTTTAGTATAACATAAATCAATTAAAAACATATACTATTTAAACAAAAAAAAGAC
>CAMKAT010000013.1 GCA_946410555.1 uncultured Caryophanales bacterium
ATAATGGAACAATTGAAAAACCAGGAAATGGTATTATTACATCAACAGATTATGCAACACTTTCATCAATTCTTGCAGGTCTTACATTAAAGACACCAATGACTAGCTTACTATATGACTTGAATAAGAATAAGATTCTTACAGTTACAGACCTTTCTCCATTGAGTTTATTTATTGCTGGTAAAGCTACATTTACTAATTTAAACGGCCTATAATAAGGTCGTTTTTTATGTTTGACAAGGTATTTTTATTGTGTTATTATCTTTCATGTTGTATATGAAAGGGGAGTTTTTGTGAGTAATAAATCTATAAACATTAACGGTTATTCTATAGAATTAAAAAATAATAATGATATAGAAACTAAAATCGTTAAGCCTGTTTACGATAATGTTGATATAGTTAATAAACTTTCTAATGCCTTTGACTTAATCGCTCTTTATGGTGATTTTGAAGTAGGTAAAAGAAATGTTGGTTATCCTGCAGTTGCTGCTTATGTTCCTGTTTTTGCTAACATGTGGGGATATAATGAAGCTAAAGATAAACAACTATATTTAAATATTAATCCAGATGAATTTGAAAATTTAGACGATACTGAAGTTTATAAAATTGTTATTAATAAACACAGAAACATTGTTACTGAGTTTACTGAATTACCAATAAATAAAAAAGAAGAAAACAATGTAGAAACTAAGATTGTTAAATTAGAAAATATAAAAACAAGAAAAAGAGCATTAATTTAATGCTCTTTTTTAGTTTGTATAAAACCTATATAAAGTTATACTTGGTTTATTATAAAATCTTAATCTTAATAATGATGTACCAATACCACCACTTATATACATATCTTTATCATTTATTATATAGTGTTCATCAAAATATTTTTTACATCCAATTGGAGTATATAAAGCTCCGATTCCTGGAAGTCTTACTTGTCCTAAATGTGAATGACCAGCAAATACTACATTATAGTTTGGATAATCATTTTTTATTTCATCTATTTGATCTGGCTCATGAATTAAAAGAATTGTATATGGATTAATATCTTCTTCCATAGCGAATGCTTTAT
This sequence comes from uncultured Caryophanales bacterium, assembly GCA_946410555.1. Classification (GTDB taxonomy): domain Bacteria; phylum Bacillota_I; class Bacilli_A; order RF39; family UBA660; genus UBA6985. The sequence continues at coordinate 1,067 of CAMKAT010000013.1, forward strand.
TATAATCTGGTTTTCCTCTTAATAAATCATCTATACCCACGATTCTTATTGGAGTATTAGATTTATAATAAATTAAATCTGAATCATTTAATAATACTTTGAAATTAGTTTTTTCAAATATAGTATCAAAGTAATCACTTGAGTAATCATGATTTCCTTTGATTGCATATAAACCTGCTTTTGCTTCTAGTTTATTTAATTCATTTATTAAATTATCTATTTCGGTATTAGTAAGTTCTACTTTTTCTTCAACTAAATCACCAGTAAATATTATTATATCTGGTTTTTGTTTGTTAATTTTTTCTATTACGTTACTTAATTCTTTTTCGTGAATTGTACTTCCATAATGTAGGTCAGTAAAGTGAACTACTTTTAAACCTTCATAATCAGGATTTAAATCACTTGATTTAATAGCATATTCTTTTATTAATAATCCTTTGGTAGAAATAAATCTTGCATAAAGGATAAATAATGTAATTATAAACGCTATTAATATTACTATTTTTATTATTGTCATTATTCTTTTCCTTTGTTTAATTTTTTCTTTTAATACTAATTCATCAATGGTTTCTATTGAATCTTTTTCTTCTAGATCCATTTTTTTGAATTCTTTAGTTTCTGATATATATTCATCTTTCTTTTTCTTTTTCATATCATCACCATATTAATAATAACACACTTATTAAGTTATTAATAATATGTAATAGGTAAGAAATAAATATGTTGTCAGTTTTATAATAGTTAAGTGTTAATCCAATGATTGGTAATAGATAGGCTATTATAAAAATAAAATCATTGGTAGAAGTAATATGTATTCCTAAGAATACTAGTACACAAATTATAAATGATATTTTATTTCTACTTTCATGATAAGGTAATCTAAAAATAAGTTCTTCCACGAATGGAGTAATAACTAATATATTAAATGTATATAAAAGTTTATATGTTTTTATATTATTTAATATTAATTCATTGTTTGATGAATCATGTGTAACTATCATTCTTAATACTTCAGAAATAATAATACCTATGATTATTAAACCTAAACCTATTAAAAAGTATTTTTTATTAAAATCTTTTTTAATATTTTTTATATTCTTTATTATTACATCTTTATATATATAGAAAATTATAAAAATAGTAATAATTGTACCAATTGTAATACCTAAGATTTTATTATTTCTATAAAAAAAAAGTGAATTAATTACTAAGTATAATATATATAGTCCAATAGAAATTGCTACATTTTTAATTAATTTTGAAGACATAATATCACCACGTTTATTTTATCACTAGTCTTATTGAAAAAGAAATATTTTATGTGTATAATTATCATAGTGAAACCATATGTAAAGAATAATGGAGGGGAATTTATGGCAACAGTAAAGAATCAATCTGTCTTAAAAAGATTTATAGGTAATAAAAATGTCGTAACTATCTTTGGAATAGCACTTTGTATTGGTATTTTAGTTATCGGCTATTTCATAAGAGTTAATAATTCGGTAAGTACTACTAGTATTCCTTTTGCAAAGAAAGAGTTAACAGCTAGAAGTATTATTAGTGAAAGTGATATTGGTAATGTAAGAATATCACAAAACTATTTAACTACATCTGGTAATGTTATTACTAGTGCAAGAGAAGTTAATGGAAAAGCTGTAGCTTATTACAGTAATATTCCTGCTGGTAGTTTATTTTATACTACTTCGATTATGAATCCAGAAGAACTTCCTAATGCTTCATTTAAAGATATTGGTGAAGGAAATACTATTTATAATCTTGAAGTTAATAATGATACAACTTATTCTAACTCTATTAGAGCTGGGGATTATATTGATTTATATTTATATGCTGATGATCCATTTACACAAGAAAATATCGTGTTTGGATGCTTTATTGAAAGTATTAGAGTTTTAGGAGTTAAAGATAGTAATGGTAAAAACATAGTTAAGAATGGTTCTGACTATGGTTCTCCAAGTGAATTATTATTCGCTGTAGATGATGAATATTATTTACTACTTAAAGATGCTGAATTCTTAGGTATTAAAGTAATTCCAGTTTTACATAATGGAAATTATACTGTTAATGCTACTCCTGATAGTACAAGAGTATCTAGTGATTATTTAAAGAGTATAATTACTAGTCAAATAGAAACGGATATTTAGGAGGTGTAATTTATGGATACAACTAAATTAAGAAAAAACTTTAAAAGAATAATTAGTAATCCAAATACACTTACTTTTATTCTAGCTTTTATTTCAATTATAGCTTTATATAAGGTATATGCTTATATGGTAGATAATGCTATTAAACCAGTTACTTTATATTATGCAACTACAGAACTTTATGAAGGTGAAACTATTACTAATGATAAAGTAGGTACTGTTGAAGTTTCAGGAAGTTTTGTTTCTGCTCAAAATGGTAACTTACTTCAAAGTGCAGGATTAATCTATAATAAATATGTAAATACTAACTATAGAATTCCTCAAAATAGTTTCTTCTTTAATACAGCAGTTACTAAAGAGGATGCTGCTGATAAAACACCATTTACTGATTTAAAAGATAATTTTACAATTTTTAGATTAAATACTAATTTTCATGATTCATATGGTTCTTCTATTATGGAAGGTGACTATATTGATATTTATGTTAAGACTCGTATTAATGGTAAATTATATTACGATAAATTTATCAAATCTATTCAAGTATATATGGTAGTAGATAACGAAGGTTATAATGTATTTACTCATACTAAGACTGGTAATCAATTATCACCAGCTAAGATTTACTTTGCAGTAGATATGGATACTTACAAATTATTAGAGATTGCTCAAAGAGGTTCTCAATATACTATTGATTTAGTAGCAGTTCCAAGAGATACTTCTTATTCTGAAAATCCTGAAGATCCTACAATCGTTAATGAAGGTATAAGAGATTTAATTCTTTCGCAAGCTACTTCAGAAAATTAATATTTTAATAGAAAGGGGTATAATATGTTAAATTCAATTTTTGACCAAATGGACTTCGGTCCTTTACAAGAATTCTTAGATGATGATGACGTAACCGACGTATCGTATTCTAATGGTGGACAAGTTTGGTTAAAAACTTTAAGTAAAGGTATTTATCAAGTTGATAGACCTAATATCAATAATGCCTTTATGGAAAAGTTAGCATTCCAATGTTCTAATGTAATGGGTAAGACATTTAACATGGCACACCCTTTCCTAGATGCTGAGTCTGCTGAATTACGTATGAACTTTGTCCATGATTCAATTGCTACAAATGGAATAGCAGTTTTAATGCGTAAGACTCCAGCTAAAATTAGACTTAATAAAGAAAAATTAATTTCAGAAGATTATGTTACTGAACAAATACATGACTTCTTAATTCAATGTGTACATGCTAGATGTAATATTATCGTAGCAGGAGAAACTGGTTCAGGTAAAACTGAGTTAGTTAAGTATTTAGCTTCTAAAACTAGAGAAGATGAAAAGATAATAAGTATAGAGGATACACTAGAGTTACACTTAGATAGAATTTATCCTAATAGAGATATAGTTGCAATGAAGACTAATAATATTGCTTCATATACTGAAGCATTAGTAGCCTGCATGAGACAAAACCCAATTTGGATTCTTTTAGCGGAAGTTCGTTCTGCTGAAGCAGTAATGGCAGTAAGAAACTCAATTTCTTCTGGTCACCATATTCTATCTACAATCCATGCTGATAAAGCTTCAAGTATTCCAATGCGTATGTACTCACTACTTGAAAGTAGTCAAGATACAGAACAATTTTTAGCTTCTATTCATAGATATGTACAAATTGGTATATATGTTAAAGGTTACTTTAGTAAGAGACTTAATAGATTCCAAAGAGAGATTTTGGAAGTTTGTGAATTTTATGTAGATGATGAAACACAAGAACCAAGATCTAATGTTTTATATAAAAAGACTATGGATGGAAAAGTTACACTTCATAATCCAACACAACATTTAATTGATTATATGTCTATTGGTAATGTTGATGTACCACAAGATACATTTGGACTTGGAGATGCTGATGAGAAGGTTGATGATTCTAGAGTGGTTCCTGAAGGTGAAACTCCAGTAACTGAAGAAGCTCCAAAGGCTGAAGTTAATAAAGAAGATCCATTTAATATGAATAATGAACCAACTAAAACTGTTGATAATCAAAATCAAAATGTTGAAAACTCTGATGATGTCAACAAAGCAATTGATACATTAGATGAATTAAGTAGTAGTGCTAGTCCTACACCTGATACATCAGTATTAGATAATCAAATTGAAAGAGCAAGTGTTCCTGTTAATGATCAAAATATAGTTACTAATTTACAAAATAATGTAATTAAAAATATAGCTAGTGCTCCAATGCCTGAAGCACCAGTAAAGCCTCAAGAACCTGCAGTACCTCAAGTTGAGGAAGTTAAACCAGTTCTTGAAAATTTACCAAAACCTGAGATAAAAGGTTTTATGCAAGCACCTCCAGCTGATGCTGTTGTTTAATAGAAAGGAGTAGTTATGGATTACTTAGTTGAATTAACTCTAATAAGTTTAGTTATTATTTTCGTATTTGGTTATAGAGCTAGTCAAAACTCTAAAAGTGGAGATAATGTAGCTAAGTTCTTATTTAATGGATTTCAAAATATCTATAATAAATATGCTCCTTATAGTTATCAAGAAGTACAAAATAAAGCTAAAGAGTTAGGATATGATTATTCTACTCGTGAATATATAAGTCAAATAGTACTTTATGGTGGTGGAGCAACAGGTATAGCTTATTTATACTTCTATAATATTCCTATAGCTTTAATCTACGGATTTGTTGCAACTATGGGTGTACCTTATATTAAATATTTAAAAACTAATAGATTATATTCTGAATATTTATTTGAATGTATTCAAGTTTATTGTACAAATGTAATTAATGAATTTACTACAACTCAATCATTTGTTAAAGCACTTGAGGGAGTTAGAGATTCAGGTATCCTTGAAGAACCTGTATATAGTGATGTATGTAAGATGATTGATCAATCTTATGCAAATGGTACTATTGATGAAGCACTTGAATGGTTTACTCAAAAGTATCCATATTATATTGTTAAGAATATGCATCAATTATTTAATCAAATCACTAAAGAAGGTGCAAAGGATTCAGGTCAATCTCTTGAAAACATGATGTTAGATATCGACCTTTTAGTTGAAGGTGTATATAGAGATAAAATGGATAGAGAAGTTTCTCATAAGAAGTTCTTAGGATTTGGATTTGCCTTATATTTCTTAATTATCTTTGTACAAAGATTAATAAATCTAGATACATATAAACAAATGTTAAATGATCCTATGACTCAAATATTATTACATGCCGTTATATTCATTAATACTTCATTCATTATAGGTGGAGAAAAATTCTATAACGAAGATACGGGGGTTGAATAGTATGGATTTTGTAAAGAACGTTTATATTGAAATTGTTTTAATCGCTGGTATTATTATTTATGTATTACAATATATTGGTGGATTTAGTGTTAATAAGTTTGTTGAAGATAATGCTTCATTCTTTAGAAAATTAAAAGAAAAAGATTTTGAATTTTATTTAAAAGCTAGATATGGTGATGCAGTAGATATTGATCAAGCATTTAATGCAAGACTTAAAAATGCATTATTAATTGCATTTTTAGCTATGTTATTTCAACTTAAGAATTTTAATTATGTTTCATTAATTATTGTAATTGGATTTTTCTTGGGTGGATATAAACTTAATTACTTTGAACTAAAAAGTTATTATAAAAGACACTTACATTTAATTGATACTCAATTACCATATTATTTAAAGAACCTTGAAATCTTAATTCAACATTATACAGTTCCAGTTGCTTTAGGTAAGTCACTTGCTGATGCTCCTGAGATATTTCAAGATGGACTTCATGATTTAGTTGAAAAGATTAATGCTGGTGATTCAAGTATTCAACCATATATGGATTTTGCTAAAGAATATCCAGTAAGAGATTCAATGAGAATGATGAGACTTTTATACCGTTTAGGTTTAGGTAAGCAAGAAAGAAAACAAGAACAATTACTTACTTTTTCTAGAGATGTATCTGCTTTACAACAAAAAGCCAGAGAAGCTCGTTATAGAGCCAGACTTGATCATATGGAATCCCAAACTATGAAGATGCTTGTATGTACTGGTGGTGGAGTAATGGTAATCTTAGTACTTGCTATACTTCAAACATTTAGTGGTTTTTAAGATTGGTTTTTACCAATCTTTTTTATTATTTAAATTAGTAATTAAATAAATATTAATGTATAATAATTACAAGTATTTAATAATGATTTAGAAAGAGGCAACTATGAAAAAGATTTTAACAGGTTTAAAACCTACCGGTGATTTAACTTTAGGTAATTATATAGGATCAATAAAACAAATGGTTTCTATGCAAGATGAATATGATTCTTATATATTTGTTGCTGATCTTCATGCTTTAACTATTGCGCAAGATCCAAAAGAAATAAATGAAAGAATTAGAAATTTTATAGCAATGTATATTGCTTGTGGTATAGATCCTAAGAAAAATACAATTTATATTCAATCTGAAAATGAATTTATTCCGGCGATTTCTTATTTATTAGAATGTACTACAACTTATGGTGAAGCTTCTCGTATGATTCAATTTAAAGAAAAATCAAAACAAAATGCAAATTTTTCTGTTGGTTTATTAACTTATCCAATTCTTATGGCTGCTGATATTTTGTATTGTGATGCTGATTATGTTCCAGTTGGTATAGATCAAAAACAACATGTTGAACTTGCTAGAAATATTGCAGAAAGATTTAATAATAGATATGGAAATACTTTTGTTTTACCTGAACCATTAATAACTAAAGTTGGTACTAAAATTAAAGATTTGAAAGATCCAACTAAGAAAATGAGTAAATCAGAAGATAATCCTCAAGGTGTTATTAGTATGTTTGATGATGTGGATTCTATAGTTAAAAAGATTATGAGAGCTACAACTGATAGTGATAATTCTATTAAATATGATCCTGATAATAAACCTGGTATTTCTAATTTAATTAATATAGTTACTTCTTTAAGTGATAGAACTATTGAAGATATTGAAAAAGAATTTGATGGAAAAGGATATGGTGAGTTTAAGAAATACGTTGCCTCGGTAACTTCTTCTCACATTTCTGAAATCCAAAAACGTTTTAATGAAATTATTAATAGTAAAGAATTAGATGATATTTTAAATGAAGGTATTTCTAAGTCTAAAGAATTAGCTGAAAAGAAATATAGAATAATGTGTGAAAGAATGGGAATTGTAAGAAATAAAATTAATAATTAATTATATATAGAAAGGTTGGATTACCAATCTTTTTTATTCTTTATATATAAAAATCTAAAGGTATGTTATAATACATACTGAAAAGGGAGGAATTACTATGAACAGAGAAGATTTTCCAATAATTAAGAATAATCCTGAATTAATATATTTTGATAATGGAGCTACTACATTAAAACCTAAATGTATGATTGATGCAACAAGTGAATATTATGAAAAATATTCTGCGAATGCTCATAGAGGAGACTATGATATTAGTTTAAAAGTAGATATGGCTTATGAAGGTGTAAGAGAAGAAGTTGCTAAATTTATTAATGCAGAAAAGAATGAAATTGTATTTACTAGTGGATCTACTGAAGCTTTAAATGAAGTTGCTTTTGGTTATTTTAAAAATAGACTAAATTCAAATGATGAAATATTAATTAGTTATGCTGAACATGCTAGTAATGTTCTTCCTTGGTTTAGAATTCAATCTGAAACAGGATGTAAATTAAACTTTATTCCTTTAGATGAAAATGAACATATTACTTTAGAAAATGTTAAGAAAACTATTACTGAAAATACTAAAGTTATTAGTCTTGCATATATTACAAATGTAATTGGTGATATTAGACCTATTAAAGAAATAGTAGAATATGCTCATAGTAAGAATATTTTAGTAGTAGTAGATGGAGCTCAAAGTGTTCCTCATATTAAGACTGATGTTAAAGATTTAGACGTTGATTTCCTTGCTTTTAGTGCTCATAAAATGATGGGGCCTACAGGTGTTGGAGTTCTATATGGTAAATATGAGTTACTTAAAGGAATGGTTCCTTTAATGTATGGTGGAGGAATGAATGAAAAGTTTGATTCTCCTGAATGTGTAGAACTTAAAGATGTTCCAACTAGATTTGAAGCTGGTACTCCAAATATCGCTGGTGTTATTGGATTTGGATCAGTAATTAATTATATAAATAATATTGGTATAGATAATATTTATAATCATGAAATAGAATTAAAAGATTATTGTATTTCTAAAATGAAAGAAATACCTCACATTAATATTATTAGTAATAGTGATTCTGGAATTGTTACATTTAATGTAGATGGAATATTCCCTCAAGATGTAGCAGTTTACTTAAATAAATACCATATTTGTGTAAGAGCAGGTAATCATTGTGCTAAGATATTAAAGAATGAAACTAATGTTAATAATACAGTAAGAGCTTCATTCTATGTATATAATACAAAAGAAGAAATTGATAAGTTTGTAGATCTTTTAAGAGATAAAGATAAAATAATAAGGGAGATGATTTAATGGATAGTTTAACTAAAAGAGAAATTATTCTAGATAATTATTCAAATCCTTTTAATAAAGTGAATGAAGAGGTTCCTGGTTATTTAAAAGAAAACTCTAGAAACGAATCATGTATTGATAATATAGATCTTTATATAGATATTAAAGATGATATTATTAAAGATATTAAGTTTAGTGGAGAAGCTTGTGCAATAAGTACTGCTTCTACATCTATTATGATTAAAAATTTAATTGGAAAGACTGTTAAAGAAGCATTAGATTATATGACTGAGTTTGATAATATGCTTGAAGAAAAAGAATTTAATGCTGACTTAGTTGGAGAAGCACAAGTATTTGATGAAACATATAAACAAATTAATAGAAGAACTTGTGTAGTACTTCCATATAAAGGAATTAAAAGAGCATTAAAAGAATACTTGACTAAGAATAATTAATTATATATAATCTAACGTATAAAGCGATTATATAGGACTAGTAATAAATGAAAGTCGTTTAGAGAAAGCTTGGTTGGTGAAAAAGCTAAGACGGAAATTTATGAATCTACCTATTAGTGATATAAAAATATCCGGATAAACCCGTTAAAGTTAATTAAGTTAAATAAAGAGATGGCACCGTGCATTATGCACTTTCTTATGTGTTATCTCTTTTTTATTTTTTAGAAAAGAGGAGAAAATATGGAAGAAGTAAAATTTAAAAGAGGAGACATTGTTCAACATTTTAAAAGAGAAACAATGACAAAAGAAGCATTAGAAAAAGATCCTAATCTATATTTATATGAGATTTTAGGAACAGCAAGACACACTGAAAATGGTGAAGAAATGTTAATTTATAAACCATTATATGATGCTGAAAGCATGAGAGGTGTAGACTATGCTGCTAGACCACTTTCGATGTTCCTATCGGAAGTAGACCATGAAAAGTATCCTGAAATAAAACAAAAAATGAGATTTGAAATTTATGAAAAGAAAGGTGATGAATAATGATTGATATTAAATTAATTAGAGAAAATAGAGAATTAGTTAAAGAAAATATTAAAAAGAAATTCCAAGATGAAAAACTTCCACTTGTTGATGAAGTTTATGAAATGGATATTAAAGTTAGAGAAGCACAATTAACTGCTGATAACTTAAAGGGTGAAAAAAATAAACTTAGTGGTGAAATTGGTAAATTAATGAAAGATAAAAAAATTGATGAAGCTAATGAAATCAAAGCTAAGATTCAAGGAATGGCTGAAGAAATCACTAAGAATGAACAAATAAAAGCTGAATTAGATGAAGAAATTAAAAAGAGAATGATGGTTATTCCAAATATTATCGATGATTCTGTTCCTGTTGGAAAAGATGATAGTGAAAATGTTGAAGTTGAAAAGTTTGGTGAACCAGTAGTTCCTAGTTATGAAATTCCATATCATGCTGATATTATTGCTAACTTTAATGGATTAGATAAAGATTCAGCTGGTAGAACTTCTGGTGAAGGTTTTTATTATTTAATTGGAGATATTGCTAGACTTCATGAAGCAATGATTGCTTGTGCTAGAGACTTTATGATTGATGCAGGATTTACTTATGCTATTCCTCCATTTATGATTAGAAGTGATGTAGTTACTGGAGTTATGTCTTTTGCTGAAATGGAAGCTATGATGTATAAAATCGAAGGTGAAGATCTTTACCTAATTGGTACTTCAGAACATTCAATGATTGGTAAATTCAAAGGACAAATGTTAAAGAAAGAAGAATTACCAATTCAAATGACTAGTTATTCTCCATGCTTTAGAAAAGAAGGTGGAGCTCATGGTCTTGAAGAAAGAGGACTTTATAGAGTGCATCAATTTGAAAAACAAGAAATGATTTGTTTATGTGAACCAGAAGATTCAATGGATTTATATAATAAGATGTGGAAATTAACTGTTGATTTATTCAGAAGCTGGGATGTTCCAGTTAGACAACTTGAATGTTGTTCTGGTGATTTAGCAGACCTTAAAGTTAAATCATGTGATATTGAAGCTTGGAGTCCAAGACAACAAAAATATTTTGAAGTTGGTTCATGTTCTACATTAGGAGATGCTCAAGCTAGAAGATTAGGTATTAGAGTAAAAGGAGAAAATGGAAATTATTATCCACATACTTTAAATAATACTGTAGTTGCTACTCCAAGAGGATTAATTGCTTTACTTGAAAACAATTATCAAGAAGATGGTAGAGTTTTAATTCCAAAAGTATTACAACCATACATGGGTGGAAAAACTGAATTAGTTCCTGTAAGAAAATAGTATTTACTATTTTCTTTTTATTTTAGATAATTTATAATTAAAGAGTAGAATGGAGAGTGGATATATGATTTGTCCAAAATGTGGAGCTGAGAATGCTGAAGGTTCAGTTTTTTGTATAAAATGTGGTGCTAATCTTACTGAAGCACAAAATGTTAATCCTCAAGTTCAAGCACCTGTAGATAATAATGTTGGTGTTACTGCACCAGTTGTAGAAAGTGTACAAACAGAAGTACAATCACAACCTGTACAACCAGTTGCAGAAGTTCTAGAACCAGTTATTCAACAACCAGCACAACCTGCTGTTAATACTCAACAAACAAGTATTAGTATCAATACTAGTCCATTAAATTATTTAATGTATATAATTGCAGTTTTATTAAAACCAGTTAAAAGTTTTAAAGATGAAAAAGATAAATTAAGTAATCCTCAAACTTCTTTAATATTTAGTTCAATTGTAATAGTTGCTATGACTGTTATTAAATTATTAACTACTATTTATAATACAGTTCATTATGTTTCCTATTTGGATGAAACAGAATGGATGTGGGATAGACTTAAAGAATTTAACTGGTTTAAAGTTATTGGTCAAAGTCTTTTACTTTATGCAGGTATTATATTTGGTTTATCTGTAATCTTTTATTTAGGTGGTTTAATTATTAAGAAACAAGTTAACTTTATTAGAAATTTATCTATAACTTCAACTGCTATTGTACCTGCTGTATTATGTATGTTTATTTTATCTCCAATTGGATCTTTAATTTCACCTTATGTAGGAGTATTCTTTAGTATAGCTGGATTTGTTTATACAATTTCAATTTTTTGTACATTAATTTCAGAAGAATTTGAATTAAGTGGAGATATTAAAGTTTATTTCTTTGCTGCTTGTTTCACAGTATTTGCTTGTATAGCTTTTTATGCTATTAATAGTATTATTTCATCTGCTATTTCAAGTAGTGTTGGAAGAATGATGGGTAGTTTTCTAGGTTAATATTTTATTTATAATTTTAAATATTTAGACAACTATTTTTAGTTGTCTTTTCTCTAGAAAGGGGATTAATATGTTTTGTCCTAAGTGTGGTACTAATTTACCTGACGATGCAGTCTTTTGTTCAAAGTGTGGTGCTAATATAAATGAACTTAAAGTTAATACTTCAGTTATGAATGAAGTTTCTACAAATGAAAATAAAACTCTAACTACTACTGAAGAATTATCTAAAAAGAGCAAGGAGTTTTTTGGACCAAAGATAAATAGATTTAAAGAATTCACTAAGAAGAATAAGAAGCAATTATTAATTAGTCTTAGTTGTTTTGTTTGTTTTATTATTTTGTCTTTTATTTATAGTTTTATATTTGGGTTTGAAAAATTAAGTTGGAATAAAGATTATAAAGATTTAGATTTAAAATATGTTACACAAAATACAGTTAAATTAGGTATTAATTTTTCTAATGATAAAAAACTTAAGAAAATAAAATATAAAACTACTTGTGGTGATTATGAAGTCAGTGATAAAGAAATTGAATGGGATCTTTCTGATTCACTAGGTGAATGTAAAGTAGAAGTTAGTTATAAGTTTAAAAAGATAACAAAGAAACTTACTGTTATTGATGAGTTTATTAATCATCAACCTTTATTTCTTGATACTGAAGAGATAGATTATGATTCTGATGAAGATTTAGATTATGATACTTTATCTAATAAACAAGAAAAAGGACTTAATACTGATCCTATACTTTCTGATACTGATATGGATGGTTTGGATGATGGTTATGAAGTTAATACTATTAAAACCGATCCATTAAAGAAAGATACTGACGGTGATTCTTTATCTGATTTCGATGAAATTGAATTAGGTTTAGATCCTTTAAAGAATGATTCAAAAGGTGATGGAGTTAAAGACGGAGATAGAAAATTAACTTATTCATTAAATAACGAAGATTTAGGTGTTACTATTAATTTATCTGGAAAAGGAAATATAGCTAGTACATCTATAAATACTTTTAAAAATAATACTTTTAAGAATATAAATGGTTTAATGGATACTGTTTATAATTTCTATACTGATGGTACTATTGAGAATGCAGAAGTTACTATTAATTATTCTCTAGAAGATATTATTTCTAGGGGATTAGATGAAAATAATTTAGTTTTATATTATTTCAATGATGAGACTAAAAAGTTGGAAGCTACACCTACGGTTGTAGATAAAGATAATAAAAAAATTACTGTTAATCTAAAACATTTTTCAAAATATGTTTTAGGGGATAAATCTGTTGTAATAGAAGATTCAAAGACTCAAATTATGATGGTTATTGATAATTCAACTTCCATGTATACTAGAAAGCAAATGGAGGCAATGGGTCATAATTCTTCCGTTGGTGCTAATGGAAATGATAGTTCTTTTAAAAGAATAACACTTACAAATAAATTAATTGATATGTTTACTGGTAATTATTATTTTGGTGTTGCTCATTTTGCTGGTAATTATATTAATCTTAGTAAATTTACTAATGAGAATGAAGTTTCTAAGAAGGCAGTTAATTCTATTAAAAATAATATTGAAGATCTTGATGGAGGTACTAATATTGTTAATGCTTTAAACGAAGGCATTTCTGAATTTTCTAAAGATGATAATAATCATTATTTAGTATTATTAACTGATGGTAAAGATACTAGTTACACTTTGAAAAATAGTTCAAATACGATTATAAAAAATGCTAAAGAAATAGATGTTAAAGTATGTGTAATTGGTTTAGGTAGTAGTATAGATAGTGATGACTTAAATGATATTGCTGAAGGTACAGGTTGCGATTATTACAATGCTAATGATGCTAACTCATTGGATGAAATATATTCTTTAATTGCTGCTGATATAAATTATAATTTGGTTGATACTGATAAAGATGGTGTAGCTGATAGTACTGTTATTGCTGATAGTGGTTTTATAGTTACTAGAGATGGTTTTTCATTTGATAATTATAATTCTAATTTATCAGATGGTGGACATTGTTATGGAATGGCTACTTTTGCAGAATTATATTATACAAAAAAATTACCTATGAGTTTAGGAACTAAACAAACTGTTAAAGAAAGTAAACTCTTAGATAAAAGAATGGAATTTAATTCCTATGCATATAATTTAAGTAGTACATATTTTTCTAGATATGATAATTTATATGATTATAAATTGAAAACTAATGCTTTAAAATATCAATTTGGTTTTGAAAACTTTGGTGAAGAAGTACCAAAAGATTACTATACTGTTGTTGATGATGTATTAACTTATAAAGAAGATTATAAAAAAGATGCTCTTAATACTGGTTTATATGAGTTTTCAATTAAGGAATCAAGTTTAGATTCTAAAAAACAAATTGAAAAGCATGGTGCTGCTTATTCAAAATATGAGTCTTTATTATTGAATGAAGATAAAATACAAAAGAATTCTAAAGTTGATTATAATGATAAGCAATTATTAAATGCTATTTATGCTTGTTTTATTAAACAAATAGTAACTGATAATTATTCGTCATCTATGAATTTTGAATTATGGGTAAGAGATAAGTTAGGTGCTGAATCTGTTGAGAAATTAAAATCAGCTGCTTTTATTGAACTTTTAAAATCAAGACTTGAAAGTGGAGATGTTCCTGTAATTAGTTCTGACTTTTCAAATGGTTACCATGCTGTAAATGCTATTAGTTTAGCTCAACATATTGATAACCCAAATCATTATTCGATAGGTATTTATGATAATAATTATTCTGGTGAGAAGAGATATGTAGATATTATTTGTAATAAGAGGTCATGTGTTACTGAAAAAGGTGCTTATTATAGCAATTCGAAGAAACCAATAGAGATTAGTAAATCATTAGAAGATGATTTAGCTTATTTTAAATAAGAAGGAGATGTTTATATGATTTGTCCAAATTGTGGTAAAGAAAATGTTGAAGGTGCAGTATTTTGCGCTTCCTGTGGTAATAGTTTAAATAATGTTGTTAATAATACGGTTAATAATGAAACTACTGATCCAAACACTGTTAAAATATCTGATTTAGCTAGTGTTGATGTTAATGATAATAATGTTAATGTTTCACTTAATAGTGAAAAGATTAATGATGTTTTAGATGGAAAAACTAATATTGAACAAAATCCTAATATGATTAGAGATGTTATAGGTATGATTGTTCCAGAAGATAAAGCTAATGAAGTATATGATAAATTTAAAGAAGGTTTACAAGCTGAAATGGAAAAAAGTGCAAATAATCCTATTCCTCCACAACCTCCTAAAAAACATATAAGTATTAAAAAGATATTTGGTATTTGCTTATTATTATTTATTTTATTATCTATAATTTATAATCTTGTATTTGTTGATAATGTTAATAAAGATGAAAAAACTTCAGATGTAACTACAACAACTACAACAACAACTACTAGTACTACAACAACTAAGGCTGTTTCTAATGATTATGATAAAAATGTTGCTTTTTTAATGCCAGTTGAAGATATATTTAGTGTTAATGGTAGAGGTGTATCAGTTACTGGTTATATAAAAAGAGGTAATGTTAAAGTTAACGACGAAGTTCAACTTATCGGTATTGCTGATACTAAGACATTAAAAGTTGTTGAAATAGAAAAAAATAGGGAAAAAGTAGATTCAGCACAAGCTGGAGATCCTGTTTCTATCTTTTTTGAAGGAGTTGATAGGTATGATTTTCAAAGAGGTCAAGTTCTTGCTACTCCTAATACTATTGGTGCTCATAAAAAATTTGAAGCTGAAATTCGTTTATTAACTAAAGAGGAAGGTGGAAGACATACACCAATATTTACTAATTATCCTCCTCAATTCATTTTCTATAATGTTGAAATTACTGGTGTAATTAAATTACCTGATAATGTAGAAATGGTTAATCCTGGAGAATCTTGTAAAGTCTCTATTGAATTAGTAGCTTCTTCTGCTATGGAATTAGGAGATGAATTTACAATTACAGAGGGTAATAGAACAGTAGGTAAAGGTACTATTACAAATATTATTAGTTAGTTAAAGAAATAGAAAAATCTATTTCTTTTTTTACGTTAATTAGTTTAATAAAACTATTAAGTTTTTGTGTTTGATAGTATAATTGTAGTAGGGTGATAATATGGCCAAAAGAGGAAGAAGAAAGAAAAAGAATACTATTAGTGCTGATATATTAGGTATTATTTTTATACTTATTGGTATTATTGGTTTAGGTGTATTTGGTCCAATTGGTGTTTGGATTAAAGATGCTGCAGTATTTTTCTTTGGTAATTATTTTAATATATTAATAATAGAATTAATTGTTTTAGGAATGTATATGGTTATTCAAGGTAAACTACCTAATTTCTTAAGTACTAGATTAGTTGGTTTATACTTATTTATTATTTCATTCTTAATATTTAATAATATTAAATTCTTAGATATGAGTTTAGATTTTCAACATCAATTTGAAAATCTAGTTAATACTTATAATAGTGTTATCTCTAATAGTTTTACTGGAATTAGTGAAGTAGGTAGTGGTGCTTTTGGATTTGTAACTTCATATGGATGTGTTAAAGCATTATCAGTTGCAGGTACTTATGCATTACTTGCAGTATTTATGTTATTTGGAGCTATGTTCTTATTTGATATTAGTATTCCTGATATTGTAAATGCTATTAAAGATTCTTTATCTGAATCTGAAGAAGAAAGAGCAGAACGTTTAGATAAAAAACGTAAAGCTAAAGAAGAAAAAGAAGAACGCAAGTTAGAAAAGATGAAAGAGAAAGAAGAGAAGCGTTTGAATAAGATGATTCCTCAAGATGATGAAGATGAGGAAGAAGAAACTGGTGTTATTATTAATTCTGCTGAAGAATTAAAGAAATATCACAGTGGTGCTGATCAAGCAGTTCCTCAAACTGATGTTGAGGCAGTACCTTTAATTAGTGTTAATTCTAATTATAAACTTCCTGAACTTGATCAAGTATTAAATAAAGTTAGTGGTAAGAAGAATGGAGAAAATCCTGAAGTATTAAAACAAACTTCTAAGAACTTAGTAGCTGCACTTGCTGACTTCCAAGTTGAAGCTCAAGTAGTAAATATGAATATTGGACCTACAGTTACTCAATTTGAGTTACATGTTAAAAATGGTACTAAGATTTCTAAAATTACAGGACTTTCTAAAGAAATAGCTTTAGCTTTAGGTGCTAAGGATGTCAGAATTGAAGCTCCAATTCCTGGTAAGACTTCTGTAGGTATTGAAATACCTAATAGAAATCCAGTTGGTGTTCCAATCAGAGAAGTAATTGAAAGACGTAGAAAAGAAATGATTGATCCTGGAATGAAACTTCCTGTTTCTCTAGGTAAAGATATTAATGGTGTTCCAATGATATTTGACTTATCAAAAACACCACACTTATTAGTTGCTGGTTCTACTGGTTCAGGTAAATCAGTTTGTATTAACTCATTTATTGCTAGTATCTTAATTAATAAGAGACCAGATGAAGCTAAACTTATCTTAGTAGACCCTAAGAAAGTTGAGTTATCTAACTATAATGGAATTCCTCACTTAGAATGTCCAGTTGTAACTGATCCTAAGAAAGCTTCAGTTGCATTACAAAATGTTGTTAAGGAAATGGAAAGACGTTATGGTGAATTTGAAAACGAAAAAGTTAAGAATATAACTGGTTATAATGAAAAGATGGAAAGATTAGATAAATCTAATCCAGAAGAACATCATAATAAAATGCCTTATTGGTTAGTTATTATTGATGAGTTGGCTGACTTAATGTTAGTTGCTTCAAAAGAAGTTGAAGATTCTATCATGAGAATTACTCAAATGGCTCGTGCTGCAGGTATTCATTTAATTGTTGCAACACAAAGACCATCAACTGATGTAATCACTGGTGTCGTTAAAGCTAACATTCCATCACGTATCTCATTTGCAGTTGCATCACAAATTGACTCAAGAACAATTCTAGATTGTGGTGGTGCTGAAAAGTTACTTGGTAAAGGTGATATGTTATTTAAACCTATGGGTCAAAATAATCCTACTCGTATTCAAGGTAACTTCATTAGTGATGATGAAATTGAAAATGTTATTGCTTATGTTTCTAAACAACAAACAGCTCAATACAATACTTCATTAACTGAAGCTGCTCCAAGTTCAAGTGGAGGAGCTGGTGGAAGTGCTGCTGGTGGAGAAGATGATGATCCACTATATAATGAAATAGTTGATTATTGTATTCAAACTGGTAAGGTTAGTGCATCACTACTTCAAAGAAAATTCAGACTTGGATATAATAGAGCAGCCAGAATTGTTGATATCTTAGAAGAAAGAGGAATTATTGGACCACAAAATGGATCTAAACCTCGTGAAGTATTAATTAAGATGAAACATGATGATGGAGAAGAAGAATAGAAATACGCATGTGTTTCTATTTTTTGTTGAAAAAGTAAAAAAATATGTGTAAAATATGTGATATATGTTGTTTCTCTAAAGTGGGTTATTTGACGGTATCTGTATTAGATGCTATAATTTATATGTAATTAGGGAATAAGGGGGACGTTTTATGAAAGGATTTATTCTAGATTACATCAATGAAAATGAGTTCCGTAAGTTGGAAAGAGCATTAAAGAAATATAACATGCTTGCATACAAGAAGTTAAATTTCGATTACTATCCATCTTTACGTAGTGGTAAGTTCCTTGGCGAATTAGTTTCATCTGATTCTGTAAATAAAACAGACACTTATGAACTAAGATTACCTAGTGATACGTTGTTCACTCAAGTTCATGGTGAAGTTAAGTTAAAATATATTGTTTATAAAGAACAAAATGTTGTTATGCTAGAGACTATTATGCCTACTGCTATCTTACTTGAAGGTCATGTAGCAGAACTTTCTACATATAAAGGTGTAATGATTTCTAAACAAAATGCTGAAAAAGATAAATTTATGATAAATCTATTTAGTGCATTAGATAATGATAAGAAGTAGGAGACTACTTCTTTTTTTGTATAGTAGTGTAAAATTTGTTGTTTGTTTATTAATCTTATAATTCATAATTGTTATAATAGTATCTCGGAGGTAATTATTATGATAAACAACAAAGAAATACAAAAGAATGAAATAATAAATGGAGTTACTGTCGTATATGGAAACTATGAAGTAACTGATGATCCTCAAAAAAATAAGTATTTATATTTAAATTCAATAAAATTTTATGATTCAAATGGAAATGAATTTTATGCAAATTTTGATGATATAAATGAAGCATATTATGAAATGTGCTATTTAATTGAAAGAGGAGTTACTTCTGTCATAGGTCCTAAAGCACCTGTGAAAGATTATGATTTAGGTGAAATATCAGTTAATTATCATCAAGATGGAGTAGGTTTATATATTATTAAAGAAAAACAAAAAAGACTAGCTAAAGAAAAACACTAGTCTTTTTGTTTAAATTCTTTTTCGAATTTAATTAATTTTTTAATTCTTCCATTATCTATATTATTATTTGGATTTATTTCTTTTATTCCATTTTTTATAAAATCATCAAATGTTAATGAGATTAATGATTTATTTGATAAATCATAAAATAATCCATCTACATTATATTGAATTGCTGAAAATAAATCATCACTTAGCCATAGATCTATTTCTAGACCATTATATTTAAGTTTAAATCCACCAAATTTATTTAAAGTGTATTCAATATTTAATTTATCTATTATTGATTTTATAAAATCTAAGTTTTCATTACCTAACACTACGATATCTAAATCTTTTGGATAGTTAGCATTTATTAAATCTCTAATACAACCACCTAAAAGGTAAGTTGGACATAATTGTCCTATTATATATGCTGGTTTAAAATGATTAGTTATATAGTTTTCTAATCTCATTTGTAAAGATAAGTCATAATTGAATTCTTCATTTAATTCATTATATTTAATAGGTATAATCATAATAGCCTCACTTATTTGGTTATTATACTTTTATACAAATAAAAAAACAATATCTATTTGATATTGTTTTATTTACTTAATGGTGCGGGTAACAGGAGTTGAACCTGCACGGAGTAATCCACTAGATCCTAAGTCTAGCGCGTCTGCCAATTTCGCCATACCCGCAGATGGTGGATCTTGTAGGACTCGAACCTACGACCGCCCGGTTATGAGCCGGATGCTCTAACCAACTGAGCTAAAGATCCATGACTACTTAAATATAACATAATTATTATGGTGGTGCAATAAAAACTTTATGTTTTTGATCTAAAAATCCCTTATATATAAGGATTGACGAGCACTATATAAAAATTTGCATTTTTTTAAAAAAGTGCTATAATAGGACGCATCTCAAGGGGGAATATGTTATGAAGAGAGTAAAATCAATATTATTTGCAATCTTAATTGCATTTATAATTGGATTTGCTGGATTAGGATCAGTATTTGCTGCTACTAGTTTACCAAACTCAATTAAAACTGCTGACTTAACTGGAAACGGTAAGTATAAGACAGTTAACTACATCATTGGTACTGCACAAGATGGTAAAAAGTACACTTATCCAATCGTAGTTAAAAAAGCTACAAATGGAAAATATGTATATTGTATGGAATTAGATGCTACTTACAGATATAATGCAGATTATAAGAAAACTGGTAAAGTAGACGATGGTTTCATCTACATCATTGAATCAAACATTAATACTGGAGATTCTGAAAAGGATTTCTACATCAAACAATTAGCTGTTTGGTATTATATGGACTATGTTAATGGTAATAACAATAACTTAGAACCAAATTTAAAAAATTACATTATTTATCATTCAAAAGATAGTAATAGAGAAAATTATGATGTTTGTAAAAAAGTAATTGATCTATTAAATGGAGCAATTAACTATAAACAAGCAAATGCATCTATCGACTTAGTTGATGGACAAGTTACTTTCTCAATTGTTGATGGATACTATGTATCTTCAGAAATAGTTGTTAATAGTAACAATGTTAAAAATATTAAGTATTCTTTAACTAATACTCCAAAAGGATCTCAAGTAGTTAAGAGTACAAATGGTGTTAAAGTTAAAATACCTACTTCTGCTATTAAAGCTGGAGAAAAATTAACATTTAGCTTAAATGTAAAAGCTGAAGGTGAAAACAAAGCAGCTTATTACTATTTTGCTAATTCAAAATTACAAAAATTACTTTACAGTGAAGTTGAAACTACTTCAACAAATGTAAGTGATGAATTAAAAATGACAATTGCTAACGTTGATTACACAATCAATATTAGTAAAACTGATGTAACTCAATCTAAAGAAGTAGAAGGAGCTACATTAGAAGTTAAGAATGAAAAGGGAACATTAATTGAAAAATGGGTATCTACAAAAGAAACTCATAAGATTACATTAAAACCAGGTAAATATTCATTAACTGAAACTATTGCACCTGCTGGATATAAATTATCAAAAACAACAATCGAATTTATGATTGATGTTACTGGTACAATTTATGTTAAAGACCAAAATGGTGTATACAACAAAGTTGATCATGTAGTTATGATTAATGAATTAGAAGATTCAGTTTCAATCGCTAAATTAGATAGTGAAACTGGAAAACAAGTAGCTGGTGCTAAATTAGTCATTAAAGATTCTAATGGTTATGTAGTATCAGAATTTACTACTACTGATAAAATGTATTCATTACAATTAAAGAGTGGAGTTTATACTTTATATGAAGTTGAAGCTCCTGCTGGTTATGAATTAAGTAAAGATGTTGTAACATTCAAATTATTAGATGATGGTACAGTTCAAGTACTTAATGGTAATGGTAAATACGAAGATGTAGTTTACGTTACATTCTACAATAAGAAAAAACCAGAAGAAAGAAAAGAAGTAGAAGTTCCTGCAACAGGTAAAAACGCAACATTATTATTAATAAGTGGTCTTGCATTACTAATTGGTGGAGCATTCTATGCTAAGAAATCTATCAAAGAATGCTAAGCTAACACTTAGCATTCTTTTCATATTCGTGGGGTTGTGCTTAATCTTATGTACATACTTTGCAAAAATTAAAGATAATTTATTTGCTGAAAAGAGTAAAACTTTAATTCAAGAAGTTGTAGATTTTGATGAAGATGCTGGTCAAGAATTATCATTAAATGAAGAAGAGGAAACACCAGTTCAATCTGGAAATGGAAGATATGATTATATCGGATATTTAAGAATCCCTTCAATCAACTTAGATAGAGGATTTGTTTCACTTGATAATCCTTATAACTATGTTAATTACAATATTCAATTAATTAAGGGTTCTGATATGCCTGATGTTAAAAATGGTAATTTAATACTAGCAGGTCATAAAGGAACATCCTCAGTATCTTACTTTAGTAAATTACATAACTTAAGTCTTGGAGCACAAGCTCAAGTAGAATATAATAACAAAACTTATAGTTATAAGTTAGTTAATATATATAATGTTGCTAAAGATGGAACAGTAGAGATTGTAAGAGATCCTACTAAGAAAACATTAACTTTAATTACATGTACACATTTAAGTAAGACCGAACAAACTGTGTATATATTCGAGTTAATAGATTAAAAAATAAATAAACGGGGGTTTATTATGAAAGAGTTATCAATTATAGAAATAATTACTACTGCATTTAATGCAGTTAAAGATTCAAAGATTATTGTATTATTTGGATTAGAATTATTAATTCTATTAATCCATTTAGTATTTAAAAAATCTATGGATAAGAAAATTAATAATAGAGTATCTTTAGGAGCTAGTTTATTATTACTTGGTTTCTATTTAGTTAACTATATTAATACTTTAAAAGTATTTGTTGATAATGTATCAACAAAACTATTAGATTTAATATATTTTCCTACAACTTTAGAATTTATAATTGTGGTAATTCTTTCAATTATCATAAGTATATATACTTTAGTTAAATCTAATAAGACTTCATTAAAGATTGTTAATATACTTATACCTACTATTATTTCATTCTTATTCTTCTGTATTATTGAAAATGTTAATACATTAGAATTAGATTTTAATGAATTTAGTGTATTTACTAATTCAACATTAATGAGTCTTCATGAACTTGCTATGGGATTATTTATCTCTTGGATTATAGGTTTAATTCTATATAAAGTAGATGAATATGTAATTAATAAAGCAGTCAATGAAGTATATGAAACTGATTACAATTATAAGACAGTTAATGCTTTATCAATTGATGAAATTAATAATCAAGATGAAGAATTAGAAATGCCTAGATTAAAAATGAACTAAAAAATGGATTTTATATCCATTTTTTTATTGTTTTTTATTTTATTATTCCTAGAAAAATGCTATATTAATAGTAGAATAGGAGATGTGTATGATGAATAACGAATTTGAAAACACAACTAATATAGTCCCAGGTACACCTGATCAACCTTCTACTCCAGAAGCAATCGCAACTCCAGTTGAGACTTCTGCTCCAGTAGAACAAGCTCCAATATCTTTTGATAGTCCTGCTCCAGTAGCTTCTGCTGCTCCAGTAGTTGAAGATGTAAAAGTTACAGAAGAGGTTCCTGTATCAGTTGAACCACCTGTAGTAGAAAGCCCAGTAATGGATGATACTAATGTTGCAGTTGCTCCTGCAGTAGAACCTGCTCCAATTGTTACTCCTGATGTAGCACCTGTTGCACCAGTTGTAGCTCCAGCTCCTGTAGTTGAGCCAGCTCCAATTGATGTTGCTCCAGTTGTAGCACCAGTAGTTGAACCTGCACCAGCAGCTCCAGTAGATGTTGCTCCAGTTGTAGAACCAACTCCAGTAGCAGCTCCAGAACCTGCACCTATTAGTGATGTTCAACCATTAGTTGATTCAAATACTGATGTAGTTAATGCACCAACACCATTTGATGCACCAATTCCTACAGTTGATCCAGTATCTGAACAAGAAACATTAAGTAGTGAGGTACCTGTTAAAGCAAATAATACTGTTAAGATTATTTCAATTGTATTAATTCTTGCTGGTATTCTTGTTTGCGGTTATGTACTTTTTACAACAATAACAGGAAAATAAAAAAGGATTTTAAAAATCCTTTTTTTTATGAATTAATTTTTACTGCGTGAATTACAACTCTTTGTGAAGAACCAACACATGATGATAATGTTAATATCTTATCACTTGAATTTACTTCAGTATTAAAGTTATAAATACTTCTTGATTTTAACATGTTAACGAAGTTATTGAATTCATCGTCGTTATTAAATTCAGTAGCTAAATAATCATTTGTAACGTCTGTTCTATAAAGTGAGAAGATTTTCCAGTTTATAGTTTCATTTTTAGTATTAAATGATATTACATAATTTTCACTATTCTTGTACCATGAAGAGGATAGTGTATTTTTTAATGTTCCAAACATAATACCTGTTTTTATATTATGTCCATATATTATAGTATTTTTATCTAAGTTGTCTGGATTGTTTCTATAATCCATAAATATCCAGCCCATGCTGTTTTTATTTTGTCTGAAATCTCTATTCAAGTAATATGAATTACTATCTTTATTTTGGACTACAGGATAATCTATTTTTGTATTGTTTACTTTTAACCATCCAACTGTATCATTATTTATTTTAAGTAAGTCTTCGATTACTCGAGAGTAGTTAATATAATATGGAGATACATAATTAGATTTTCTTTTAGTTGTTTGATTAAAGTCTTCAGCTCTAATATAATTTATGTCTTTTTTATTATCATCAAGAGTAGGTTCTATCCCTGAATTAATTAGGGAAGATATATCATCCATTTGACCATTTATCTTTTGTTCATCCATATATTGATTATATGAAGTAATTCCTGCATATATACCAATTAATGTTAATATGATAAATAGTACTGTACATATAAGTTTGATATTTATTTCTTTAAAGAAATTTAAAAATCTATATTCTTTAGAATATTCTAATTTAAATTCAATGTTATTTTCTTGAATGAATTTCTTATATTGTTTTTTAATGTAGTTTATTACTCTTAGTATTTCATCAACATTATTATTCTTTTCATTAATATATATTCTTATATTCTTTTTATTATTTTTCTTTAAATACTCAAGAACTGTTAAAAGTGTTTCATTTGAATATTTAAGTACTCTTATTTGTTTTAATTTATAGTTAATAGATAAGAAGAAGTCTAGATCATTTATTATTTGATTAGACATTTCTACATCTATTATTAGTTCTCTTTTGTAATAAAAGTCTGTATATGTATCTAAGTGATTATCTATTAAGAATAGATTTTTTTCTTTGATAGTATGTCTTGTTAAAACTTTAATATTTTTCTTATCTAACATTTCTATTAGGTAAGGGGACATTTCATAACAATCTATTTTCTTTAAGGATTTACAACAAACAATTTTATCGTAGATATCAGGAGTTATTAGTTCATCATCTATAAAATTTATTTTTTCTACCGTTTTAAAGTTCTTTACTAAATCTAAGTAGATTAAATCCATATCCATATTTTCAATAACTACAGATTTAACTCCATATTTAAGTACAATTAAGTTTAAAAAGTTTAGTACTATATCATAGTTTTTTCTGATATAAGTGAAAGAGAAAACTAGATCATCTGCAGTTATTACATTAGTGTTATTTAGCTTCTTTAAATCTACGCTTTTTTCAACTTTTGAAATATATAAAATTTTACTAATTATTTTAAATTTTATGTTGTATTCCATACATGACTCCTATTATATAAATATATTATCATGATTAATTAATTAATTAAATATTATTGATAAAAAAACTATATTCTTATGCTATAATAAAGCCAGATAGAGATAGTAGGTGGTTAGTATGGAAAAGCAAAGAAATGCTTTCGTAGAACTTTTTAATAAAAAGAAAGTTAAGCTTCCCATGATACTCGCCAAATTTTCTTGTATAGACTTAAAAGATTTATTAAATACATTTGGAGATTATTTATCTAATGATTTTGATTACATAATAAATAATGAAGAATATATGCTTAATCTTAATTTGTTTTTTATGGATTTTATAAAAGATAATATAAAAACTGAAGATGACTTATATGCATTAAGATCTATGATTTCTAAAGGATTAGTTTCTTGTAAAGAATACTTAAAACCTTATAATAAAAAAGAAAAGAAAAAGGATGCTCTTTATAGTAGAATATATAGATTAAAATGTTTATTTCAATATGATATAGATTATATTGATAATAAATTATTAGATACTAACGTTAATTATTTAGATGCTAAAATTATTAATTTTATTTTATTTGATTTAAAGAATCCGGATTATATATTTAGATTAACTGAAACTTATCCTGAGCTTTTAAATACAACTGATTACAATGGTGATAAGGTATTTACTGTTCTTATTAATTATTATTTAGATAATGTTAATAAATTATCAGATGAAGATTTAACTTACTTTAAAAGAGTATTTATGATTCTTTTAGAAAGCGATGTATTAACACTTAAGAGTGATGAGCTTGTTGAATCATATGATAATTTAAAAGATAATTTCCATAGAACAAATAATAAAAATATTAAATATTTAATTGATTTAATTAATAGACATTATCCTAATTTAAATGGAGATAAGATTAATTGTGTTGATTATATTAAAATGAAAGCTCCAGCATATGTTTTACCTTCGAATATAAATGAAGGTATAGATTTAACTAATGATTTTACTATTACTATTGATGGTTTAAGAAATAAGAAATTAACTAATACATTATTTGATGATGCCTTTACTTTAAAGGGAAGTGGTAATGACTTACATATTTTAGTAAGTGTTCCTGATGTGGATATGTTTATTAAAAGAGATTCTGAGTTAGATAATTTCATGAGATGTCTTGGTGAATCTGTTTATATTAAAGATAATCATAGAGCTTTAATTGATTATAATTTAGCTAAGAATATGTCTTTAGAAAAAGGTAAGAAGAGAAATTGTATTACTTTTGATGTGAATGTTGATAGTGATGGTAATATTAAAGGTATAGATTTTTATAAGAGTATAGTTAGAGTTAATTATAATTTAACTAAAGATAAAGCAGATGATTTCATGAAATATCATGATTTTGATGAAAAATTGAATGTCTTAAATAAGATGTATGATTTATCTGCAAAACTTTGCAGAAAAAGAAAAGATATGATAGGAAAAAGATCTCCTGCGAAACTTATTATGGATGAGTTTAATGTTTTGCCTGATTTAGTTACTGCTGATTATTTCTATAATAATGGTATAGTTTTCCCTTATAAAAATTATTTTGGAAAACTTAAAAGTGGTTCTAGAAAAAATGTAATTAAGATTGAAGATTTTATTCAAGAAAATAATCTTGATGAAGAGTCAATCGCTATGTTAAATTCTATCTTTGATATATATAATAGAGTTTTCTATGATACAATTAATTATGGAAATAAAACATATAAAGGTAAACCTTGTGGAAGTGTTGGTAATCCAATGAGAGAATATATTTCTCTTGAGACTGATAGATTAATAAAGGATTTATTAATACATAATTTAAATAATTATGATTATTGGTTAGAAAGAGCTCAAAGAGATTGTATTGAATTTACTGAAACAAGTGCAAAGATAAGATCTTTATATGAATCAAAGAAAGGTAGATAAAGATGCGTATATTTCTTGGATTAGTTGCATTAATTATTATTTTAGTTATAGCTTGGAATGCTGTTATTAATACAGGACAAAAGAATAGTGATGCTATTAAAGAAGAAAAGAAAGCTTTTCAAAATAGAATTAGACTTCCTATTCAAGCTCAAGTATTTCCTGGTGAATTAGTTAAGATAGTAGATAGTGATATGTCTAATAATAGGCCAAGAATGTATACCTTTTATTATAAGTTAGAAGCTCATAAGATAGGTGTAGGTTTATATAATAAGAAGTATGTATTTATTGTAGATAATCAAGCTTATTCAACTTATGCTGAAGTTATGGGACATGCTACTGTAGCTAATAGTAGATTTGCTGGTATTAGTGCTAAATTTACTGTTACTGAAGTTATTGATCAAACTACTAATCAAAAGATTAGAGTCGAGGATGTTGAGGCTTTTAAAAATCATTTAGTTGAAGATACTTCAACACATTATAATGATCAAGTTGAATTTAAAGAAGAAAATTGACATTGATATATAATAGTGTTAATATAATTGCATAAATCAATGAAGAAAGACACGATTTTATAAGATAATTTATAGAGAACTTGTGGTTGGTGGAAACAAGTAAGGACTTATAAGATTACTACTTTCTGAGTGAATTAATAAATTCCGGGAAGACACCCGTTATAACAAATTAAGTTAAATATAGGGATGGTACCGTGCTTTATGCACTCCTAAGGTATCATCTCTTTTTTATTTTAGGAGGGTATTATGGGAAGAAAGAAATTTGATAATTGTTATTATGTAGAAATGGAAGATTTTTTAACGCAATATGTATTTCCACTTGCTGGAGATTATGAATTCCAATATGATGAAGATGGTAATATTGTTGAAAGAGATGATCAAGGAGAACTTAAATATGATTATGATAAGTTAAAAGGATTATCACATTTAGATTTAGATGAATTAAATATTCCAGGTGTTAAAAGAGTTGGAGATGAAGATACTTATTACAACTTTAATGAATTAATTTTAGTAGCAGCTTCAGGATATAAACATAGAGGGAAAGAAATTCATCCATACTTAAGACCTTTTAGTGTATTAAAAGGTCAACTTGAAGAATTAGGTTATACTGATGAAGAAGTAATGAATATATTACTTAGAAAAAATAAAGATTATGATTTTAATGAATTAGATAGTTTCGATAAGATTACTGATTCAAACGGATTTAAAGTAAAGGAGAGAATTAAATATGATAAATTTTAAAGAAGATGAAAAATTATATAATTTAAACCATTCATGTGCTCACATGATGGCACAAGCAATTAAACACATTTGGCCTGAAGCTAAGTTCTGGGTAGGTCCAGTTGTAGAAACAGGTTTCTATTATGATGTAGATCTTGGAGATAAAGTTATTACTGAAGAAGATTTACCAATCATTGAAAAAGAAATGAAGAAGTTAGCTAAAGACGGAAAGAGAATTGTAAGACATGAATTAACTAAAGCTGAAGCTTTAGAAATGTTTAAAGATGATCCATATAAAATTGATTTAATTGAAAGAATGGATGAAGATAACACTATTATTTCTTGTTACTCTCAAGGAGATTTCACAGACCTTTGTAGAGGTGGACATGTTGAAACATTAAAAGAATGTAAGAACTTTAAATTACTTAAATTCTCAGGAGCTTATTGGAAAGGTGATACTAATAATAAAGTATTACAAAGAATCTATGGTGTTTGTTTACCAACTGCTGAAGAATTAGAAGCACACTTACAAGAACTTGAAGAAGCTAAAGAAAGAGACCATAGAAAGATTGGTAAAGATTTAGGAATCTATATGATGTCTGATTTAGTTGGAAGAGGACTTCCAATGTATTTACCAAATGGATTTACTTTATGGAACTTACTTGAAAATTATATTAGAGATAAAGAAATTAAAAGAGGATATGTACATGTACAAACTCCTCCATTAGGAAATGTAAATTTATATAAGACTTCTGGTCACTTAGAACATTATAAAGATTCAATGTTCCCAATTATGCAAGTTGAAGATGAAGAATATGTTTTAAGACCAATGAACTGTCCTCAT
Source organism: uncultured Caryophanales bacterium (assembly GCA_946410555.1). GTDB lineage: Bacteria > Bacillota_I > Bacilli_A > RF39 > UBA660 > UBA6985. Next base: position 30,719 of record CAMKAT010000013.1, read on the forward strand.
CATATGGTAATGTATTCTAATGAATTACATTCATATAGAGATTTACCATTAAGAATTGCTGAAATTGCAAGAGACTGTAGATATGAATCAAGTGGTTCATTAAAGGGAATTGAAAGAGTAAGAACTTTCTGTCAAAATGACTGCCATATCTTCTGTACTCCTGAACAAATTGAATCTGAATTTAAAGGTGTAGTAGATTTAATTCTTGAAGTATATAAAGAATTAGGAATTAAGAATTATAAATTCGAACTTTCACTTAGAGATCCTGAAGATAAAGTTAAATATCATCAAGATGATGAAATGTGGAATTTAGCAGAAAATAAATTAAGAGATGTTCTTAATGACTTAAATATTCCATATGAAGAAAAGATTGGTGAAGCTGCATTCTATGGACCAAAATTAGATGTTCAAGTTCAACCAGCCGTAGGTAATGAAGTTACTTTATCTACTTGCCAATTAGACTTCTGCTTACCAGCAAAATTTGATTTAAAATATGTTGATAAAAATGGTGAAAAGAAAACTCCAGTTGTTATTCATAGAGCTATCCTTGGAACATTAGATAGAGCTATTGCATTCTATCTAGAAGAAACTAAAGGAAACTTACCTTTATGGTTAGCTCCAGTACAAGTTGCTGTTTTACCAGTTAAGAATGAATATCATTTAGAATATGCTGAAGAAGTTACTCAAAAACTTAAAGACTTAGGAATTAGAGTAAGATTAAATGATTCTGATGAAAAGCTTTCTTACAGAATGAGAGAAGAACAAGTTAAAAAAGTACCAATTATGTTAGTACTTGGTAACAATGAAAGAGATGAAAGAACTGTTACTTTAAGACTTCATGGTACTGAACAAAAGAATATGTCTTTAGATGAATTCTTAACTTATGTTAAAGAAAAGAATGATTCAAAAGCATTAGATTTATAAGATTGTAATAGGAACTTTTAGTTCCTTTTTTGTTTGTTTAAGTTATAGTAATTAATTTGCTTATAGAGTCTTTTTTTAGTATAATATCAACCTATAAAGAAGGGGATTATTATGATAATAAAGAATAAAGGAAGTATATTAGAATTAGATGTACCAATGTATAAAGATACTCATTTTAGTACTTTATATTTAAGAGGTAATGAACTTATAAAGGTGTATGATGATTCAAAAGCACCAAGCTGTGAAAGAATATCTGAAAGAGTATTTAATAATTTAACATCAATTAACTCAGAAGCATTTTTAAATTTAAGAAAATGTTATTTAGCTAAAGTTCAACTTATGGAAGAATATCCGGAAGAAGTTGTTACTGCATATACATATGATTATATTAAAAGTATAGATAATAAAATGATTGATATGCCAATGGATTATACAATTGAAACTCTATATAGATTTAGAGAATTAGTTGAATTATTAAATCTTCGTAGAATAGAAATAAGAGATGCACATGCAAAAAATGTTGTTCGAACTGAAAATGGATTAGTTATTATTGACCCTGATAGATATATTTCTTCTCCTGAAGCTTATCATAATAATTTAAGAAAGATTAATGAATATATTATAGATCTATGGGGAGATGAATTTGGACTTGAAGAGGAAAATCTTCAAAGAGATGATATTAAGAGTTTATTCTTTAATGATGATGTAGATGCTTATATTGATGTCATGAAATCAAGATTAAATGAGAAAACACCTAGAGATTTACTAGAAAAAACACTATGTAAATCTAAAGCCTAAAATTTGCGATAATGCTCATTTTTTAGTATAATAACCCCTACAAGAAAGGGGTTTTATTATGCAAATTAGAAATGGTAATGATATTATTGAATTTACTGATATTAAAGGAAATCTTAATAGTGATATTAGTCATTTATATATTGATGGTAATAAAGTAATCAAAGTATATAATGAAGATATTAATGATTTTAATAGATTAGATAAAGATATCTTTGATAAACTATCTAAATTAGATTCAAAAGCATTTCTAAAATTAAGAGATTATTATGGTGTTAATGTTAAAAGAATAATTGATGATAAAGAGATTCCAATGACAACTGCATATTCTTATGATTATGTTAATAGAAAAGATAAATTTATGATAGATATGCCAATGGATTATACAATTAATACATTATATGAATTTGATAAGATTGTTAAATATTTAAATGATGAAAAGATTTTAATAGGTGATTCACATGCAGGTAATGTAGTTATTAGTGATAATAATCTTGTTATAATAGATCCTGACTATTATGAATTTAGTAATTTTGCTAAAAGAAGAAATAGAGAATTAATAAACTTTTATATAACAGACCTTTGGTGTTTAGAAGCTGGTCTTTCAAATTATTTTGATAGAAAAGCAGTAACAGATATTTTATATAAAGGTTATATGCAAGATTATTTAAAAGAGAATATTAAAAGACTAGATGAAAAAACACCTAGAGATTTAATTGAAAAAACTTTAAGAAAGAGAAATAAGTAATTTTATTATAAGGGGTATTATTATGGAAATTTATAATTATAGTGAATTAGATAATAGTGTATTAGGAAAACCAATTAATCTTGATAAAGGTTCTAGAGGCGATGTTTATAGATATGGAGATATTGCTATAAAAAAATATAGAAGTGTTTCTTATGACTGTGATAATATTCAATTAGATATGTTTGAAAATCTAAGAAAAATTCAATTGCCTGCATTTGTAGAATTAATTGATTGTACAACTGAAGTAGTTGAAGATGAAAGAGAAACTTATGACATATATGGTAGACCAAATAAAAGAGAAGTAGTAAGTGCTTATTCTTCAAGATTTTATGAAACTTCTGATGAATTTATGATTGATAAACCAATGGATTATACATTAAATAGTTTATATGAATTTAAAAAGTTAGTTGAAGAATTAAATAAAAAAGATATTGTTATAGCAGATTCTCATGGTGAGAACCTAATTGTTGCTGATAATAATATAGTTATAATAGATCCGGACCTTTATAGAAAACATAAAAATCCTGATAAGATTAATCAAAAAAGAGTTAAAGAGTATCTTAGAGAATTATGGTTAGATGAATACGATAGAGAATTTGAAACTGAATATGTTATTAAAAATTTATTTAAAGGTTCAATTGATGAAACTATAGATAGAATTAAGTCATCTAATGAATCTACACCAAGAAAACTATTAGCTAGAGAATTAAAAAGATAATACTATTTAAAGAAGAAGCAGATTTGCTTCTTTTTTCTATTTTTAGTATAATATAGACCTAT